>JAOZGJ010000029.1 GCA_027491785.1 Thermoproteota archaeon
TATTCGCTATATCTAGGGCTTCTGGATGGATCGGTCATGTACTCGAGTACTGGGAGCAAAACGTACTTATAAGGCCAAGAGCTCTATATATAGGACCCATGGAAGCAAAATACATTCCGATTGAAAATAGGATATAATTTTAACTATTTTCTATTATTAATTATTTTTACTTTTTATATTATTATTAGTTAGCTAATATTTTCAATTCATGCTTGCTAATTTTTATTCTTAGTATTGTTAAATTAGTGAAATTATATTAGATATATTAGATATTTAATAATATGTTATTACTGAAACGGTTTCATTGTGATATTAGAAAAGAAAACGCGCTAACCTTTATTTAGGGAAGCTTGACAAATCATTTGATGAGAGCAACGAAAGTAATCGTTTCACTAGCGATCTTAATGCTTATACTAGTGACGTTAAATGTTTCGGCTGATACAGGATGCCCAGCTGTCGACTGCTCCGTTGATGGTAATCCGCGTATTATCGAGGTATCTGTCTCCAAGGTATATGGAAAAACTGTGGAGATAGCTGGAATTGTTGAAGTAGATACGGAATCGCTATCAGGGAATAAGATACAAGATTGGACGTGGGATCTGGGCGACGGTACTCTCCTTAAGAGGGGAGGTACATTATATAAGTTAGGAAAATCTACATTTAAGATAACAATAAGTCATACTTATAGCGATTATGGGGTATATTTAGTTAACTTAACAGTACAAGACACGTGCTACAAGCGTTCAAGCAAGGTAACAACTATAAGCATTAAAAAATCAAATTATAATCCCGTCGTTGAGCTGAAAGATGTATCACCTAATCCGGTGGAGCCGGGAAAGAAGGTGACATTTGTAGCTGAGGGAGTAGATCCAGACGGTCAAGTAGTGTCCTATTACTGGGACTTCGGTGATGGCAAGAAGGTAAGCGGTCCAAATCTCACGAAAGTCACTCATATATACTCTAAGGAGGGAATTTACACAGTTAAGGTTAAAGTGAAGGACAATAAAGGTGCATATTCTGAAGCGGCGACAGAAGAGGTTTTTGTCAGACTGGAGATTAAACCCAAACCCAAAAATAAACCTCCAATAATTTCTTCAGTTAAATATACTCCAAAAGAACCAAGTGTAGGTAGCACTATATACTTTAGAGCTACAGCTACGGATCCAGAAGGAGATAGAATATCATTTGAATGGATTTTTGGTGATGGTACTATTCAGAAAGGTGGCGCGCAGATATCCCATGCATATAAAAAGGAGGGTGCCTTCACTGTAAAAGTCAGGGCAGTAGATTCTAAAGGTGCTTCCTCTCCATATTATACCTTGAGCATAGCTGTTAAGGGGAACAAAAAACCTCAAGCATCCATAATCGAAGTAAAAACGTTAGATAACAGGACATTTATCTTTCAAGGAATGGGAGTAGATCCAGACGGTCAAGTAGTATCCTATTACTGGGACTTCGGTGATGGCAAGAAGGTAAGCGGTCCATTAGAAGGCAACTCTATCCCTCATATGCCTCTAAACCATACCTACACGAAGAGTGGGGATTACGTGGTGAAATTTAAAGTAAAAGACGATAAGGGCGCGTGGTCCCCTTGGGTCTCCGCTAAGGTTAAGGTTTTAATACCGAAGACAGTTAATTCTGCCACTTTAGGAGGATTTAGCTACGACAACATAGGAATAGCTATTGGTATTGGAGCAGTTATAGTTTTAGCCGCCGGATATGTAGCATATAAGGAGTCTAAGAGTAATACATTCGTAGAGAGATCCAAGAGAAGGAAGAAAGTAGTGATTAAGAAGCCTAGAACCGAGTACAAAGATAGTAACAGGAATAAGATAAATTATGTAAGAAGAGAAAAGAAACGAAGACCGTGGCCCTAGATACCACGTAACTTGGTTCTAATTTCCTTTATCTTATCTTTTCTTTCTATATTCTTTCACTAATTGTACTATCTTCTTGAAGGAAGGATGCTCAGAACTTCCCATCATATCATAGATTAAGGATTCAGAGGTTACTATCCTAACCCCTTCTTCTAAAAGCCTGCTGATAGCTACCTCCTTATCTTCCCTGAAAGCAGATCCCGTTGCATCATATATCAAGTGGACATCGAAGCCTTGGGATAATGCACTTAAGGCCGTTTGCATTACGCATATATGGGTCTCTATCCCACTTAGGAGGATCTGCTTTCTATTTAATTC
This sequence comes from Thermoproteota archaeon, assembly GCA_027491785.1. Classification (GTDB taxonomy): domain Archaea; phylum Korarchaeota; class Korarchaeia; order Korarchaeales; family Korarchaeaceae; genus Korarchaeum. The sequence continues at coordinate 2,196 of JAOZGJ010000029.1, forward strand.
CTCTAAATACTCCTTTATCTTACTCTCCCTAAGTGCGTCAAAGGAGCTCTTAGGGAACTTCTCATCATAATAAGACTCTATCTCCCTTAATGTTCCTCCAAGCTTCTCAGGAACCTGCTCAGTTCCAACTATGGGCACTTTCAACTCCTTTAAAGATCTCTCGAGGAATAGAATCGAATGGACAATCCTGTCAAAACCCTGTATAGCACCTTTAAAGCTTTCTTGCATATCAATAACTAGTAAGACAGCGTCAGAGGAACTCAATCTCATGTTGATATCGCCTCCATGCATATGAAGTTTGGAACTCCTCCATCTATTAATGTATGACATTCTCTCATTGGGAGCATATTAATGGAGGATAGTAGATCTAATACCTCATCTCTCCTGAGAAAATTGGCTTTTGAATATATAGGGTCTCCCTCCAATCCTCTAATCGTATACTTCCTACCCATGGGTGATTCTCTCGGGATGAAGCATAGATATAGCTCACCTCTCCTCCGAAGAACTCTTTTTATCTCCTTCAGAGCTATAAGAGGATCTTTAATGAAGCACAGAGTAACGACCATTATCGAGCATCGGAAAGATGAGCTTGTAAAGGGTAGATTCTCGGCTAGACCCTGAACTACCTCTATACCTCTCTTTCTAGCGATTAGGAGGGGAGAAAGAGCAGCATCCAAACCAACTTCTATACCAAGCGGCTCAGCAAATCTTCCAGTACCTACTCCCACTTCCAAGCAGGGAGATCCCCTATTCTTGCCAATTAGCGAATTTATACAGGAAAGCTCCATCTGATAGATTTCCCAATTTCTATCATACCAGCTATCGTATTCCCTCGCTATTCCTTCAAAAATCCTCCAGCTCATGATGTACTATGCACCTCAATAAATCTCTTACCTCCTTCCTATCAGATAACTTATAGATCCTAACCCTTCCTAGTCTAGTTTCCTCAATTATACCAGCTCTTTTAAGACCCTCCAAGTTATTTTCAGCTGAACTATAAGAGACATTAAGGCTACGGGCTATTCTACTTATATTCATTCCTCCTGATCTCCAAAGCAGTTTAATTATATTCAACCTAGTTCTGCTGGAAAATGCCTCGATTAGGAGATCCTCCCAATCCACCGGAATCACCTAAGGTATTACCTCAGTAGTATTATCGTAAGGAGGATAGTATAGGCCTTCCTTATCAACCCTACCTTCCTCTATGAGCTTCCTGACCTCTCCCTCCACATCTAGGATAGATTTTATTGTCTCCTTAGTTACATAGCAAACCTCCTTGAAGCCTTCCTCTCCCCAAAGCCTCTCCTTGTATGCATAGAGGCATCTCCCACCACAGTATCTGAAATACTCGCAGCTTGTGCAAGGTTCTCCTATCTCAACTTTGCGTATCTCATGTTCCATTAAACTTCCCACATAAGCCCATTGACTATCAATTGCTATGGGACAAGCTATTATCTTACCATTGGGTAGGACGGTAAAGGTATCTTTGCCTGCTCCGCATGGAGGGCTTCTCCATTCTCCAAACAGCGCTACCTTCATCACACCTAGGAAGGGTACAATGCCCAGAATGCGTCCACCTTCCATTTCCCTTATCCATAATGAAATAAGTCTCCTTATGCCAGGTAAATATGAGTCTTTTGCCCACTTTATGAAATTCCATCGATCTGTCCATATCACATTGAGCTGCCAGTGTACGTGATCGAATATTCCTAGATTCAGTAGGTGGGTGACATCTAGATATACATCGCTTAGGTACCAGAGAGTCATCCTAGCAATGAGATCTCCATCATATCCAGCAGATCTGAGCAGCTTCGCCGTCCTAAGTACTGTCTTATAGTTCCCCTTCCCTCTATAATGATCGTTGACGTACTCTCTTCCATCTATGGATAGCAATATAGTATCGAACATTAACCAATAATCTAGAGGGAGGTTCTCGAAGAGGGTTCCATTCGTTTGTATTATATAATGTCTGCCCTCGCCAAGTTCGTCCATAACCCTCATTATCAAGTTTGAATTGATTAGGGGTTCCCCTCCATAAAAAGCAACATCAGCCCTCATTTTTCTAATGAAATCAATGAGTAACTGGAGATCATAAGTCTCCTTTATAGGTACTATTGACGGAGGGAGGCTTCCTCCGCAGTAGGAACAGTTAAGGTTACATAGGCCTGTGGTTGTTATTATTATAAGGGTCATTTTTACAGCATTTTCCACAATAAGGCTCATTATAATAGTTCCTAAGTAATATTGAGCTAAAATATCATTCTCTTTTATAAAAAGCTTTGCTTCAATCCAGTATTAATATAATTCTATTTTAAGAAATTAATTATTAAATAAAACATGCATATTAAAATAATAGATAGATTTAATTAATTATTTTTTCATATTATGTAGAAATATTTAAATATAGCTTTCGAAAAAATATATACATAGAGAAGGTAGGGGGGTGAGAAAATGATCCTCGGGAGGAGGATCGGACCTTAGTTCCCTATGAAGCTCCCTACCTTCTCCTTAAGTTGAGGTTCAGTTGAGAGCCCATCATGGAATTATTTATCAATTTCTCTGTTGATCTCTTTCAGGTGATTTCATGGGCTACCTTAAGGTTTCTAAATGTAATAAACTCCCAATGGATCTACAACCTATTGAAATAGTGGAGAGAAAGGGAAAAGGTCATCCTGATACTATCACAGATGGTATAATGGAGAGAGTGGCTCTAGAACTCAATAAGGAGTATCTCAAGAAGTTTGGTGGAATCCTTCATTATAATGCCGATAAGTCTTTACTCTCGGCAGGCGTTACTGAACCACAATTCGGCGGTGGAAGGGTAATAAAACCCATGCTCATAGTATTTGGGGATAGAGCGACAACATCATTCGCTGGTGAAACCATAGACCTCGAGAGCATTGTGATAAATGCCGCAAAGGGATGGATAAGGGATAATCTGAGGTTCGTAGATCCAGATGAGCATGTAAGGTATCAGATTGAGCTTAAACATGGAAGTGCCGAGCTAACAGATATCTTCAGGAGAGGTAAGAGCGTTATGGGTGCCAATGATACATCAGCAGCTGTTGGATATGCTCCTCTATCTAGAACGGAGAGAGCAGTCTTGGAGACGGAGAAGTTCCTCAATTCACAGGAATTTAAGAGGGATTTCAAAGAGACTGGCGAGGATGTGAAGGTTATGGGGAGCAGAAGTAATAATCACTTGGATCTGACGATAGCCTTGGCTTTCGTGGACAGATTTATCTCAAGCGAATCTGAGTATTTCAGGAGTAAGCAAGAGGTACTTGAGAGGGTAACTTCTTTCCTAAACGATAAATTCTCGGACGATTTTGAGAAGGTAGACGTTCACATAAATACCCTTGATGCTAAGGGTAGGGGAATCCAAGGAGTATACTTGACAGTACTGGGTACCTCTGCTGAAGGTGGGGATTCTGGCCAGGTAGGGAGAGGAAATGGAGTAAACGGAGTAATACCACTTATGAGACCACGTAGTTCAGAAGCTGCTGCTGGGAAGAACCCAGTAAGTCACGTAGGCAAGATATACAATGCATATACCCACGAGATAGCTAGAAAGATAGTAGAAGAGATAGAGGATATCCAAGAAGTCTATGTATGGCTTCTCAGTAAAATAGGATGGCCCATAGATAAGCCAGCCTTAGCTGCTGCTGAGGTTTACACGAGAGCTGATTTCTCTGACATAAAGAAACAAGTAGAAGAGATAATAGAAAAAGAATTAGAGAACATCGGAGATTTCGTTAATAAATTGATAGATGGCATGGTGCCAGTTTATTGATTTCTTAGGGCGAGGAATGTAAGGTAAATGGACTTAACTCTCTCCTCCAGTACATCCTCAACTTTTTCCCTGAGATACCTAGCATATTTCCGCCAATCCAAATTCTTCTCTTCCTCTATACGGCTTATGGATCTCCTAGCCTCCACAATAGCCTCCATTAATGATCTATTCATTCCCCACATATCTCGAGATATTTCCTCTAATGAGATCGGGGATGTTCCTAGAAATTCTTCAACGATAGGCATTAGTTCAACTACCTTTCCCTCTGACTTCAGACCTTGAAGGACATATGCTAAGGTCTTCTGGCCTAGTTGACCGAGATCCCTCACTAATGATTCGAAGTTCCAGCATACCAAAGTAAATCCGGAGTTCACGGCTTCTTCCATGACCTTCAAATCAAAGCTCTCGACATCATGAAATTCCTTCGTTACAGCCTTTACACTGACCTCCTCTCCATCATATAGAGAAATCACCCCTAAAGTAAGAGAACTTGAGAGAGGTATACTAGCGAGATCTATAGAAAGGATTCTGTGGGCTTTAGATGGCTTAGGAACTAGAAATTCCTTTCCCTCCAATATAATGGGAATTCTTTGCCTCATTAGTATGTACTCTACTGCTCTTCTAGCGAACTTTTTAGCCAAGTCCCATCTCAGGCCAGAGGTTACCAGCTCGTAATGAGCTTGGTCGTCTATCAACATCATCAGGATCTCTGAAAGGTCATTAGGCTCAAAGGAGTCAACCTTCTTCGCTACATTTACCCAATCTATCTCTTTGATAAGTCCAGCTGCCTCTGGCTCGTGAATTAGCATGACCTTCTTATCTCCTATATTAGCGACATCGTAGACTAAAGCATCCACCGGAATGTTCATGCTCACTCTGAGTACTAGCAATAGGGTGGCTAGGCCTATTCTAAGCCAAGTCAGGTCCTCATTAGGCTCTAACTCTATAGAAACTCCATAGGTATAGTCCCTATATATCCCACCTGTGGGGCCTATTACTGGGAGTGATTTGCTCTCTCTGATGAAGAGCGTCCTTTCTTTAACGGCTATAGGTCTTATTTTGCTGGAAGTTATCTTCCAATAGACCCTATTCGGGATTTTCGTCCTTAAGCCAAATCCGTCAACCGGTGGATCTACAACACACAGCACCTCACTTCCCAATCTTCCTCTATAGTAGTCATCTACTATATCAGCTCTTTCCCCCCATTCTATCTTGGTTTTCTCGTATTCCTCCAAAACGAATGCTAGCGGATCAAAAGAGTATATCGTAGAATATGAGAAGGGTTCCTCTAATATTCCCGTTATGATCCTTCCTCTCCTAAGGAAATCAATTACTATGGAATCGTTACTATAATCTATGGATCCCGGCTGAAATCTCTCAACTAGATCACAATGTCCTATATCTTCCAAATAACGGAGATTTTCTCCCTCCCTTAAAGCCCTCTTAAAACCATATGGGGGACCGAATTCGTAAAAGTTGAGACTATCCCATACTCTCTTGCCCCTTCTCGTCAAAGACCCATGGGAAATCAGATCGAGTTCCTTTAAGAGATCTAGCTCTTCACTAGTGAGCTGATCCCTCAGCCTTGGATGAATGAACTTATAGAGTCCCTCAAATAACGTTGAGTACTTGTTGCTAGGGTTGACAAGAGCAATCTCCAATGAGAGGCCTAGCCATTCCTTCACAGCATCGGTTCCCCTTAGAAGGAGCTCTCTATCCCATCTATAAAGTGGAAATATCACAGTCTCAGTCCAACTAAGCTCTTCTCGCCTTCCTTTCCTTCCCTCACGTTGTTTAAACTCCCTAACACTTTCAGGTAATCCTAGATGAACTACTCTAACTACGGTTCCTATGTCCAATCCTTGGGAGAGCGTTCTCGGACTTATCAGTACCTTTATACCACCTTTTCTTGCGGCTTCCTCTATCTCCTCTCTCTCCTCCTTTGAAACTAGGTGGTGATGAGATGCAACATTTTCCAGTCCGAATTCTGTCTTTAGCCTCCTTTTTAGATTCTCAGCAGATCTTACTCCTCTAGTAAAGACTAGAGTGACCCCATCGTCTTCAGCGTAATGACTTATTACCTCTGCCGGATCTAATTCGGGCTGAGGTATATCAACCCCAACGGATCGAAGTAACTCAACCACCTTGTATACCTGACCCTCGAAGTGTTCATAATTCTCAATAGCTTCCCTCAGATCTTCTCCTATGGGAAGAGAGAGGAGCTCTTCCTTATGTCGCTGAACTATATCCCATATCTTCTTTATGTTTTTCCCTAGTATTAGATATACGTCATTACGAACTCTAAATTGCCTTCCCTTCACTATTGTCGTCTCTCTACCGTTTATAGCCGTTAAAGTGCTTGCTAGATCTTCAGGATTGCCTAATGTGGCTGTAAGTATGACGAATTGAGGAGGCTTATCCACTAACAGAGAGATTATCCTCATCATGGACAGGAGTAGCGCTAATTCCCTTGGTCCATAAAAATCTAGCTCGTCTATGACTAAGAGGTCTATCTTCTCGAGGAAACCAGATAAATACGATCCTTTCGTTGCTATTCTCTTTAGATCTGTCATTAGAAAGGCTGGATTGGTTACTAGGAGATCTAGCTCTGAGATCTCCTCCTTAAGACGAGATCTACCCATCTCCTTTATGAACCGAGTCCTCCTCTTTGCATCAATTACCTTGGATTTTAGATCTATAGCCTTAGAATATTCTTCTAGCCTCTTTATCTGATCGTTAGCCAAAGCTAAGGTGGGATATATAGCTAAAACCCTCTTTCCTTTAGCGGCATAAAAGAACCAAGCCTCTGTCTTTCCACTCCCTGTACCGGATATGAGAATTAGGTTCTTTCCCTCCTCAAGGGATCTTAGTGCCTCAGCCTGATGAGAATAAAGCTTCATATGAGATATCTCTGCGGCCTTTCCGGGATAAGAGGAAAGGGAAGGAAATATATCTCCAAAGGATAAGTCTATTCTATCAGGTTTAACTTCCCCTTCCGAATAACTATAATAGTTATAGCCTAATATTTCCAATAAAGTGGAGGTAGATACTCGGACCAAGGGTCCTACCTTTTAGGTATCCTCACCTCTAGGATGCCGTTCCTGTAAGTGGCCTTCGTCTTCTTAGGGTCTATATTAATAGGGAGATGCAGTTTCTTCAAGAGTTCACCGGCCTTTATAGTGATATCCTTTCCCTTGACTCTAACGGAGATATCCTCCTTCCTCATACCTGGAGCATCCACTACTATTATTATCTCCTCATCAAGCTCAATAACATCTATTCCTTGCTCCTCTAGCTCCAAAGGAGCACCTCCCCTTCCGATTCCAAACTCATCACCGCTATCCGAGGGGTAACCCTCTCCTGCGGATTCGTCTCCTAGAGGAAAACCACTATCCCAAGTTGTAATATCACCATTTATAAATTTTGATAGATCCTCATCCATTTTCTTAAGTAAATCAATCATATCCTTCACAAAGTGATCGAAAGGATCATCATAAGGTTTTCTTTTCCTATTCTCGTCCAAGGGGTCCCCCCATTTACTACGTAAGGGGGACTATTTAATCACTAACATGCCCTTCCTCATCCAATACCTCGATCCTCGAAGTGTCTCCAGATTTACTAACTAGTATCGAATGGGTAGCTATATCTCTAAACCTAGCTGAATGAGTTACAATTATCATTTGAGGGACGTTTAGGGAGGATACCGTCTCTATAAGAGCATTTATTCTCTCTTCATCCAAGTGGATGGTCGGCTCATCCAAAATGAATGTCTCCACCCTAGTCATGAGATATCGGGCAATTGCTAGCCTTAGGGCGAGGGCCAGCGATACCCTTTCACCTCCACTCAATCTATTAAATGAGAAGATAGAGTTGCCTCTCCTTAGATAAGGGGTGAAATCGTCATCGAGGTATACCGAATCATAATCAAAATTAAAGGAGCTGAATATCGTGTTCAGCTCCTCTTCTATCGAAGGCTTAGCTCTTTCCCTTATCAAAGTCTGTATTCCCTTATCCCTGCTGAAAACTTCCCTGATCTTGATTATCTTCGATCTAAACCTACTTAACTTCTCTCTTTTAGCCCTCAGTTCCTTAAGTCGCTCTTTCTTCTCTCTCAATTGATTAATTTGTGATTCTAGCTCCTCGATCTTTCCGAGTAACTTGTTCTTCTTCCTTATAACCTCATTAAAGGAAACCTCTAAGTTTTCCAACTCCTTCCTCATGCTACGCAATCTGGTCGGATCGTAGCCGAGGGAAGAAATCTCCTCCCTCACGAGCCTTAACTCATCATTCATGCCTCCCAAGTTTCCCTTCATTCTCTCTATATCTCTCTTCAGCGAGTCCCTTGTAGATAGTAGACCCTTCAACCTTTGCATTTCTTTAAAAGCAGCTAGGGATCTATTATACTCCTCATCTAGGGATCTCTCATCCAAACCGAGAGCTGATATCCTCTTCCTTAATTTCTCCTCAATACTCATCACCTTCTCCTTGAGGGATTCTATGCTCTCCTCACTCAATTCCCTTCTAATCTCTTCTATAATGGGTAGAAGCCCCTCTTTTTTGGAGATTTCGCTCTTTAATCTATTTATCTGCTGTTCCAGTTTATCTAAGTCAGTTAATTTTTCTCTTAGTGGCTCGATAAGGTTATTTAGTTCATTTAGATCTTTCTCAATTTCTCTTAACTCTTTAATATCGCTCTCGAGCTTTACCCTCAATCTGCTGATCTCGGACACGTTGAAGGACTTGAGATTGTTCAATCTATCCTTCATCTCTGAGATTCTACTGGCTAGAACCTTGATCTTGTTATCGTAATTTTCATATTCGACCTTCAATAGTTTTATTTCATCGAGCAGTTTTCTCCTTAGCCTTTCAACAGATTCCCTGTCTAGATTCGAGCCACAGAGGGGACATTTATCTATGTTTCCCCTTAGATCATCTAAATATCTCTTATTGTGCTCCATTCTTTCATTTGTCTTAGATCTCTCTTCTCTCAGGGAAGATAAGGAAATTTCTAATTCATTGATCTTGGATTCCAAAGATTCAATCTCCTCGGTTATAATGCGATCCACATCGCTGGATTCATTAAGCTCTAGGCCTATCAAGCTAGATAAATCAGCTAATAGATTTCTAAGCTTACTTCTCTCCTCCATAACCTGGCTCCTAATTTCAGATGCTCTCCTCTCTGAGATCTTTAACCGCTCCTCTAGTCTTATCAGTCTATCCTTCAATGAGTTTAACCTGTTTACCTCATTCTCCAAGGATCTCTCCTTCTCCATCAATTTATCGAGAGATGCCACCTCCCTTTCATATAGATCAAGTTCGTTCCTTCTCCTCTCCAAGTAACTTAGCCTATCCCTAAGCCTCATAAGCCCGGATATCTGCTCCTTGATATCGGAGATTGCATCATATTTAGAGGCGAGCTCCTCTAACTCGGGTATCTTAGTAAGCTCCTCCTCAATCTTAGTAAGCTCCTCCTCCTTGCTTCTTATTTCGCCAGTCAACTGCCTTATATTGGCTAGAAGATTCTCTTCCCTAGCCTTCAGGCTCGCATACTTCCTATCTATCTCCTCTAAAGTTGAAAGATGCTTTTTGAGAGAACCTATCCTAGAGCTTAAATCCCCTTCTTGTTTCTCTAGGGCTATCTTGTTCTCCTTAAGTCTCTCTAACTCCCCCAGTAAGCTAGCCTCCTCCTTGAAGACATCACCAATACCCCTCATCTCGCTTTCGATGGAATATAGCTCGGCATCTAACTTGCTGATCACATTCTTTAGCTCCTCCCAAATGCCCTCTAAGGCCTCTATTCCCAGTAACTTACCTATTAACTCCTTCCTTTTAGCTGGTGTCTGCTCTAATAGACCAGCTATTTCTCCCTGCTTCACATATATTGCTTGGAGGAACGTCTCCCTTCCAATTCCCAGCAGGGACTCCACCTGCTTTGATACCTTACTTTGATCCCTCTGAATCAATTTTCTCTTTCCATCTAGCAGCTCATAAAGGAGAGCGGACGACTCACTTCCTTTCTTCCTCTCCCTCACAATTAAGTAAAGATGGCCATCTAGCTCGAACTCCAGCTCAACTTTTAGTCCAGAAGATCCCGATCTTATTAAATTATCTTGATTCCTAATACTTCTCGGATATAGGGCATAGGAGATAGCTTCTAATATTGTCGTCTTACCGGCTCCGTTTTCCCCTATTATCGCATTTATACCATCGGAAAATGAGAGTTCTGTTCCCACATGAGAGCCGAAATTACGAAGGAGTACCCTCCTTATCCTCAAATTTATTCCTCCTCAGCCAATCTAAGTACCTCGTTAACGAAAGCTTCCCCCCTTTTTCCCTCCCTATACCATAGATCAAAAATCCGTAAAGAAAGTCTCTTTTCATCTTCCTCCAACCTTATTGATTCTATGGCGTTTCTAACTAGGTCCTCCACACCTATTCCTGTGAGAATCTCTTTCTCTTCAACTTCAGAGGACTTCCTAAATTCCCTAACATTTACATGGAGGGATTTCTCCAATAAAGCCCTCCTAATCTCGATTGTAGGTAGACCCGCCCTCAGATTACCAGTTACCTGTACCTTTCCCATGACAACGGGTTTTATCTCGTAACTAGATACATCCTTCACCAGCTTCTCTATCAACATGTATAGATCCCTTGTACTCTCAATCTTCTCCGAAAATAGGATGAAGGGCCTAGTTTTCAGCTTAATTTCCTTTATATCAATACCATCTCTGTCGAGATCTACGGAGAGTATATACTTTCCCTCTCTCATGTATGTAGATATTTCTCTGGTCTCTATAACTTCTGTGGATCCAGAGTATGCAAATACCCTCATACCGCTCCTTCTCACAACCTTGTTATGGTAGTGTCCCATAGCTGTGTAGTTGAATGAGCTTTTAGCTATATCTGAAAAGTCTATTTCAGGGTATATTGCCTTGATCATACCTTTAACTCCCTGATGTATCATGAGAACAGAAAGGCAGTTACAAAGGCCTCTAGCTTTCCTATCGAGGCTTTCTATCGTATCAGCTATCCTCACACCTCTACTTGCATAAGGGACACCTGCTATAACAAGATCTCCGATCCTCTTTAATCCAGGGCTTAGCCTGATGAAGAGATTGCCATATCCGATCTTACTGAAGAGCTTTTCTAGGTTAATGAGGGGAGAAGTAATCCTCTTCCTGATAGTATCAGCTCCTAACTCGTGGTTTCCCTCTATTATGGCAATTGGTATCCCCCTTTCCACGATCCTTAGAATCCCCTCAAAAGCCCTGACAAAGGCCCTTGGGTGGGGCCTGTAACTATCAAACAGATCCCCTGTATGCACTATCAAGTCTGGCTTCTCCTTTAGAGCTAAGTCTATCGCCTGATTAAACGCCCTGTATAGATCTTCCTCTCTCTCAGCTAAATGGAATTGGGCTTTCCCGAGGTGATTATCTGACATATGTACGATTCTCATCCTAATCGCCTATAGCTTCGTAATATTCATCTGGAGTAGCGTTAAGTCTATTTTTCAGCCCTTCTTTCCACATTTCATATGCCCTTAAACTTTCTCCTCCCCTCTTTCCTTCAAAGAGACGGACTTTTACCAGAGCAGGTATCTTAACCATGGGTCCCACGACGATAGCCTCACCGACATTGAGTGAGGGAAGATAGGAGATCATTTCTTCACTGAGGAATTCCGTTGCCCTCCTTATGTAAGCCTGATCATCTGGCTCCACAACACGTAAGATTATCTTATTTACCATCTGAGAGAGCACATCTGAGTTAAGGCGTTTAGGTCTTTGGCTAACTAAGCAGAGCCCAACCCCAAACTTCCTCCCTTCCTTCGCTATAGAACTTGCAGCTTGAGAAGTATAGGTATACTCAACGGAGGGAATCAGTGTATGGGCCTCCTCTAATACAGCCAGCACGGGAGATGGAAACTCAAGATATCCCCTACCAGTTCTTTTAGCTTTCGCCCTATAGAGTATTGTATAAAGGGTTTTCCCTGCCACTACATCAGTGAGGTCCGAATCTAGCTGCCCCAAATCAACTATTAGCAGCTTTCCGTAGTTGAGATGATCTGCTAGCTCACCAGCTGCTGGTTTCAATACTCTACCATACTTAGTTCTAATGAAATCTACTTTAGCTAGAAGGCTTTCTATGCTCCCCTTATCGCCAGGCGTGTATCTAAGGAGGTAAGGATCATCCTCATTATCCTTTTCCTTCATAAGAGAGAGCTTAACTATGGCCTGTATGCCGGCCAACAAATCATCCCTATCTGCCCTCAGTTCGGCCTTATCCAAATATTCTCCTAGTCTCTCCTTAATGAGAAGCTCCTTAGCACTCCTGAATGCAGCTTTTAGGTAAATGAATTGCTTTGGAGCGCTATCATATGTTACCCTCATGAGATTTCCCAGCTCCTCTACCGACAGGGTATTTGGATCAAGTATGGGATCTATGATCTCAACCTCGCAGTGAGGACAGTCCAACGACATTCCAGCATATTCAGAGTGGACATCGAATAGGATAGCAACGCCCCCCATTCTAATGATCTCATCTAGGATGACAGCTACCGAATTAGATTTCCCACCCCCAGTAACTGCAAGTACAGCGAGATGCCTAGAGATAAGCTCATCGGGATCCAGATGAATAACTACATCTTCTCTAGTCAGAAGATTTCCTAGCTTTATTCCTTCCTTACCAGGAGGGGGTGCGAATATCCTTTGAAGCAATTCAGCTGGTGCTCTTCTCACTAGAGCGCCTGTAGGGGGAGGTGCACGAGGTAAGCCAGCCAGCTTTTGGCCTTCGAGTTTACCTATCATTCTTATAGTAGCCTTTAGCCAATCCGATGGCGACCCAACTACTTCAAGAATTGTATCGTAGTAATTAGCCTGAAGAAGATCGCTTCTAGCTAATTCAAGGGCCCCCCTCACCACGTTACTAATCATTCCTAGGAGATTAGATTCATCTCCTTCCACTACAACATAATCTCCTACTTTAGGAACAACTCCTTGGTAAGAGATCATGTCTGCTTGGACTGGAGTAGAGTTAGGAGCTATCCTCCCTAGGACATCACTCTCCAAGGATCTCCCTCCCGCTTATCTCCATTACCTTTAGATTCCGCGCTAAATGATCCATCATCTCCCTGCCTATCTTCGTCATCTCATGAACTACCCTTAGATGATAGGGGTATCCCCTTACTGAGTACTTGGCGAGCGAACTGATCAATTTAGCTACCCTAACTGCATCCATGCTTCCCAAGATCTCTATTCTAAGCGGATTGGCATTTCTCTCTAACCTCGCATAGGTGAAGGTTACAGGGTAACTATCTTCGATACCGGAAAACTCCGGGAAGGTCAACATGGTTACCTTCGGTAATAAAAACCCCTCCTGATTGGAATATCTCCTCACTATTTCCACATCAGGTATTTTATCATCGAAATAAGAGCTACTACTTGATCTCTTGGCTATGGCAATCACCGATGATTTTCCCTCTTTAAATAACTTATTCATGCTCAACAGCTTTTCGTATCTCTCTATGAAGGCCTTAGCTCTCATGATTTCATCCTTCTTTGGATTTCTCCCTAGCTCCTCTTCCAGAATGGATCTCACAATAGACTCTATTAGATCAGACACCTCAATCCTATGGGTAATTGAAGATAGACCACTTGTGAGATCATAGCCCAGTTGATCCCTGATCTCCTCCAGAATTCTTCTCATGTGATAGGGAACTCTCTGTCCATAAGGAGTTGATAGACCCCTATCTATTGATGCTATGAATGAACCGTCCATCAGTAGGATATCAGGACCGAAGTCTAGGGATCTAATCCCCATTTTAACTTCCATCGTTTCTCTACAGAAAGATACCCTCTCTCTAAGATAATAATCTTCAATAATCCCTATCTGGTACTTTCTAGCCCTTATTGCCTCTTCATCTTTTAAGAAGAGGGATGCTGATGCTATGAAGAGCACCTGCCCGAGCGTGAGGTAATCGCTGTTATTGCTCCCATCTACTGCTGCTATCTTGGAGAATTCTGGTTCAGGCAGCTCAGATATCCAATTACTCCGCAGCATGGAAATCGAGGCTCTTTCCTTGACATTAGTATCAGTTGATAGGAAGGAAGCCACGTAACTTCTAGCCCTTACAATCGCTTCTTCGATAGATTCGTAGGGTAGCTCTGGTATTGGGCGCATTCACCCATACTAACAGGTGCTAGATTTTAACATATTCTAAGTAGTAATCGGGGGATACCTTGACGGACTTAGACACGTTCTTCAAACCTAAGTCTGTAGCTATAATAGGAGCCTCTAGAAATCCTAAGAGAGTAGGTCACGTTATTCTAAAGAGAATGATAGAAATAGGATATCCTGGCAAGCTATATCCAGTCAATCCAAAGGCTAATGAGATATTAGGGCTTAAATGCTATCCTAGTATTGAGGAGATACCAGATAAAGTAGAACTCACTGTAATTGCATTAAGAGCAGATCTAACACCTTCAGCATTAGAAGAATCGGCTAAAAAGGGTGCTAAGGCCGCAATAGTAATATCAGGAGGTTTTTCTGAGATAGGAAACTATGAGTTAGAAGATAGGCTTTTATCTATAGCTAAAAATTATGGAATCAGGATCATTGGACCTAATTGCTTGGGAATTTTCGACCCTAAGAATAGGATAGATACTTTGTTCCTTCCTAAAGAGGTTATACCTAGGCCTAGGGCAGGTGAGGTATCAATAATAACTCAAAGCGGAAGCTTAGGCAGCACCCTCCTAACTATGATAAGGAAGGAAGGTAGGGGATTGAGTAAATTCATAAGCTATGGTAATAGGGTCGATGTCGATGAGGGAGATCTCATAAGCTATCTAGCCGAGGATGATGATACGAAAGTCATCGCTGCTTACATAGAGGGTGTCGCTGATGGTCGGAAATTCATGGATGCCATAAGATATGCCTCCATCAAGAAACCAGTGGTAGTTCTAAAAGGTGGGAGAACTGCCTCGGGAGATAGGGCTGTTAAGAGTCATACAGGATCTCTCGCTGGTAGGAGTGATATATTCGAGGCAGCTGTAAGTCAAAGCGGGGGCATAATAGTAGATACCTTGGATGAGTTTGTGGATGTACCAGTGGCTCTTTCAACACAGCCTCCGATGTACGGGGATAAAGTAGCTGTCTTAACTAATGGAGGAGGGTTTGGTATACTTGCAGTTGATGCCCTTGAGATGAGGGGGTTCAAAGTATCTCCTCCCTCACGGGATTTAATGAGGAAGTTAAAGGATATACTTCCTCCCTACTATCCTGTAGGTAATCCTACCGATCTAACTGGAGATTCTACTCCAGAGCAATTCTTAGATTCAGGGTTGCTGATTGCTGAGAGCGGTGAGTATGACGCATTATTCCTCATTCCTCTGCTGGGAGTTCCTGGTATGGTACCTGAGAAGACCGAGAGTATGCTCATACAATTAGTTAAAAACTCAGAAATACCGATAGTTGCTACAGCAGTCCCTACCACACCCGATGTGGAGGATGTCTTACATAGAATGGAGGAGAAGGGACTTCCTATATATCCAACACCAGAGAGAGCGGCGTCTTCTCTCTACGGTCTCAGGCAATATGGAAAAATGAGGAGCCGAAATTCGCAATAGAATATTTTTAAAAGAAGGTTTCCCAATTCGGAGGTGATAAGCTTGCCTGGTTTCTGGGATAGGCTCAAGACTAGTATCGAAGCTAAGCTGAATAAACTTCTCGATAACTTCGAGGATCCGAGGGAGCAGTTAGACTACGCATACGACAAATTAGTACAACAACTTCATGATGTAGAGATGGCTCTATCTAGGGCAATAACTGCTAGAAAGAAACTCGAGTTTGAGTTAGAACGAATGGATGAGAGGATAAATGATCTAGACGATAAGGCTAAGAGAGCTATGAAACTCGGTAGGGAAGATCTAGCTAGGAAGGCCCTGGAAAGGAAGCTAGTCTTAATATCTCAAAGGAAGACTCTCGAAGAGAAGATAAAAGAAATGAAAGAGGATGAAGAAAATCTCATGGAAGTAAGAGATAAGCTAAAGACCAAGATAGATCTGTTTAAGGCTAAGAAGGAGCAACTTAAAGCAGAGTATGAGGCCTCCAAGGCCCAAGTCGAGGTCCAAGAGATGGTCACAGGTCTCTCTGATGACTTCGCATCTGCAGCTGAGATAATAGATAGAGCGGAAAGTAAGGTAAATGATATGAAAGCTAGAGCTGCTGCTTTGGACGAGCTTGTAGCGACCGGAGGAGCTTTGGATGTTTTAGAGCCAGAGGAGAAGGACGAAATAGAGAGGGAACTAGATAAAGTTGAACTGAACAGCCAACTAGAGGAGGAGATGAAAAAGCTTAAGGAAGAGGTAGGGAGCTGACTCTCCCTTGTCCTCCTTAAGGGATCTTTTATCCTATGGAGCTAGCATTATTTTGATATTTTTTGGACTGATATTTCTCATAGCAAGTAGTATAGAACCGACTAGAGTGTTCCCCGGGCTTGCAATGTTAATTCTGGGGTTAGGTGTCATATACGCTAATATGAAGCTGAAAAAAGCCGAACTATCCAAAGAGATGCTCGAATCCAAGGTGATAAGCCTAGCTAGAAGAAAGGGAGGGTATGTAACTGTAGCTGATGTGGCTGCAGATCTCAATGTGCCAGTAGATGTTGCAGAGGAATTGTTGCATGGCCTTGAAAGAAAGGGGCTAGCATTTCTTGACTTCAAAAGAATAGGAGATGAAGGAGTGGAAGTATATAGGATATTAGGTACTGAAAGTTAGGATACAGGAGTTCCAGGAGGAACCTTCTCCTCCGGAGAGAGAAGCACAGGTCTTCCATCGACGACTGCTGCAAGCAGCATCCCTTGGGATTCTATTCCCATGAACTTCCTAGGCTGGAGATTGGCAACTACGACTATCTGCTTTCCGATTAGGTCCTCAGGATTATAATATTCGGCCACGCCAGCTATCAACTGCCTTCGTTCATTGCCTAAATTTACCACAAGCCTCACTAGCTTTCTGCTTCCTTCCACTTTTTCCGCTTCAATTATCTCCCCGACCCTTAAATCAAGCTTCTTAAAATCGGAAAATGAGACATAGCCCATGGATATCACCTAACCTATGATAAGTATACTATTTTTAAATCAGTAAGATGTAAAGTACTCCTGTAAAGGACCGCTTCAGACGGTCTAAATAAGAGGTGAAACGTGAAGATGGGGAAGATATCAATAGCCGCTTTAGGTGGTACTCGCGAAGTGGGCAAAAGCGCTATCTTGTTGGAAGCTGGCGAAACTAGGGTATTGTTGGATTACGGCATGAAGCTAATACCTAAGGAGCACCCCGAGTTCCCTCCCATACCTGAGAGGGTTGATGCAGTTCTGCTTACCCACGCGCATCTAGACCATTCCGGCTCCCTGCCTAGGCTAGTCAGCCATGGCAAGAACGTTCCAGTCTACGGTATAGATATTACAAGAGAGTATTCCGAGCTACTGCTTTACGACGCCATAAAAGTAGCTAGGCTAAGGGAGCATAACATAGGGTATGGCCCAAAAGATGTTAGAAAGACCTTGAACAACTTCAGGCCAGTGGAGTTCAATGTTCCCTTCAAAGTAGGCAATCTAGAAGTTACTGCTATAAATGCTGGCCACATACCAGGCTCTGCTATGTTCTATCTCAAATATAACGGCAGATCTGTGCTATACACGGGGGACTTCAATACGATTCCATCTAGGCTCATGCCTCCAGCTAATGTAGAAGACATACCTCCCGTAGATATACTAATTATAGAGTCAACTTACGCTATGAAGGAGCACCCTCCTAGATCAAAGCAAGAAACCCTGTTGAAGGAGATAGTATTGGAAACTCTGAAATCTGGTGGTACAGCTATAGTAGCTGGGTTTGCGATCGGAAGATTGCTCGAGGTAGCGATGGCACTTAGATCCAGGGGATTTAAGGGGAGGCTCTTCTTAGATGGAATGGCTAGAAAGAGTACAGAAATAACGGAATATTTCTCCAATAGAGTAAGAGATCCTGATAGCTTAAGATTAGCTATCAGAAGTATAACATCCGTGAGAAACTGGCATATGAGGAAGAAGATAGCGAAGAAGTCAGATGTAATCCTAACCACATCGGGGATGCTAGAGGGAGGTCCTGTCCACTACTACTTGAAAGAGAAGAAGGAGGATGAAAACAGTACAGTGACCCTAACGGGATATCAAGTAGAAGGAACTGAAGGAAGGAAGCTATTAGAAGAGGGGAAAATGGAGATAGAAGGAGAAGAGACATGGATAATGATGAAGGTAAATCAACTTAATTTCTCAGCTCATGCGAGCAGGTCCGGAATACTAGGTCTGATAAAGGAGCTAAAGCCTGAGAGCGTGGTAGTAGTTCATGGGGAAAACTCCGACTTATTTGCAAATGAGTTAGAGGAGAAGATGAGCATACCAGCTTTCTCCCCAGAAATAGGAGAAGAAGCAGTATTCTAAGTACCTAATTTCGGGACAATAACTTTTATCTTAACCTCTTTCACTCCATCAACTTTTTCTGCTTCCTTTTTCATCGCTAAAACAAGGAAGTTGATGAATGGGCAAAAAGGAGTCTCTAAAGCGAAATCTATTTGAACTACTCCGTTCTTCTCCTCTATTTTCCTTATTAGCCCTAAATCTACGATATTTTTCCTTAATTCAGGATCTCTCACCTTCTTAAGAGCTTCCCAGACGTCTCTTTCGATATCATTCATTCGGTAGAACTCTCCCTCAATATGAAATCCAAGGGAAATACCTGCAAGACCTTCCTATCATCAGTTGGCATGACTTCAATGAGCTTTCCCATGAGACCAAGGCTCTTTATCTCACTCGCTATCTCTTGGAAGGTATAAGCATCCATGAGGAGCTTCCCTTCACTAAGCCTCCCTCCATACTTAGTGTAGAGATAGAGGAGGGCCTCTTTGGGTCCTTGGATTTCCCCGTAGATGAGCGTACCCTCATCAGTAGGAACCTCATATTCACGTGCGACTTTACTCGCCCTCCTTGACCACCTCATCCTGACTTGATATTCCTTCTGAAGGGCGGGGCAGAAATAGCCCATTATAGAGGTTTCCCTCTCTATGAATCTAAGAATCTCCATTGCAGTTTCTCTACTCCCCAAAACCGCAACTTCACTATCGGGTTTCGGCTTAAATCCCATGGATAGGAGCCTTTCCCTATTAGACGGAGTGAATTCGAGCTCGTTTAAGTTCATGAAATCCGCATCTATCTTATCCAAGTAAGAAGCGAGCTCCTTAAGCGACCTTATCCACTTTTCTCCAGGTATGGAAGGCATCTCTGCCCCCACATAGAATCCCATATCTATAGCAAGCTTAATTTTATCCCAAGATCTCCTATCCCATACATGAAACCTTATCTCATCCAATCCAGCTTCGATAAGTAGTTTCAAGATATCTTCATTTATCCCCCAAGCATTGGTATACATGTGAATATGAAATTCCCTGCCAAATCGGTCTTTTAACATTTTAACATAGTGGGCTACCCTGTAAGGTACCATGGATGGCTCTCCACCCGTAATTCCAGCACCTAAGGCAGAAATGAGTTCTGCTTCCTTTATTATATCATCATCTTCCTTAGCAGGATTCTCATCTACCATTACTAGGTCCTTATCCCTCCTCCAACTCGATATCGTACAATAGGGACAACTATCGTACAGGGGGCACTTTCCAGTTACGAAGAGAACTAACTTAGCTCCCTTCCAGCAGAGATCGCATCCCTTACTCCATCCTCTTACTCTAAGTGCTCCTAAAGGAAGCTCTTCCATAATTACCCACGCCAACTAGAGAGATACCTTTCCTGTTCCGAGGTCAACTTATCTATTTCTATTCCCATGGATCTCAATTTAAGCCTAGCAACCTCTTCATCTATATCTCTAGGAACTGGAAGAACCTTAGGAGGTAAATTCTCTCCTTCCTTCACTAAATATTCGACAGAGAGGGCCTGATTAGAGAAACTCATATCCATGACCTCGCTTGGATGTCCTTCTGCAGCTACGAGATTAACTAGCCTCCCTTCTCCGAGTAGATATACCTTCCTACCATTAGGTAATAAATACTCCTTCACGTTTTCTCTTATCTCCCTGCTAGACAGGGCCATTAGTTCTAGGTCCTTGACGGAAACTTCCACATTGAAATGGCCGGCATTTGCAAGTATAGCTCCGTCCTTCATTAGGCTCATGTGCTCCGCCTTTATAACATCCCTGTCACCAGTTGCAGTCACGAATATATCTCCTATCTTGGCCGCTTCCTTCATGGGCATCACAATATAGCCATCCATCGCCGCTAGGAGAGCCCTTATGGGATCTACTTCTGTTACTATGACTTTAGCTCCCATTCCACGCGCTCTCATTGCAATTCCTCTCCCTACGTGACCATATCCAGCAACTACAAACCATTTCCCGGCTATCATTATGTTCGTGGCCCTTAATATACCATCTATGGTGCTCTGGCCAGTTCCGTAAACATTATCAAAATTCCATTTCGTTTCAGCATTATTAACTGCTATCAGAGGATATTTCAGGATCCCCTCATTAGCTAGGGACCTTATCCTTATGACCCCTGTGGTGGTCTCCTCAGTACCTCCTATGATATTACTGGCATATCCCTTCTCATGGGCCATTACAGTTATATCTCCCCCATCATCCATTGTTATACGAGGATTACATGCCAACGCGCTCTCTATGGCTCCATAATAGTCCTCCTCTGACATTCCTTTCCAAGCATAGACCTCTATGCCCTCATCGGCAAGGGCGGCAGCAACATCATCTTGTGTAGAAAGTGGATTAGAGGCCGAGAGACAAACTTCAGCACCTCCCTCCCTCAGGGTTAAGACTAGCACGGCAGTCTCCTTAGTAACGTGTAGGCATGCGGAAATCCTAGTATCTTTTAATGGTTTCTCCTTGGAAAACCTCTCAGCTATACTCGAGAGAACTGGCATATGGGCCTTAGCCCATTCAATCTTCAATCTACCTTTATCAGCTAGTTTACGATCCTTTACCCTCGGCATGTCACATCGATGTTTCGATCTTTTGAGAAATAAAATCACTTCCTTTTAGTTATCTGAATACTCCAATAGTCTCCTTTCCTTACTATTCCCTTGAGCACATGACCTGTTCTCCTAATCCACTCATAGACGTCATCTATTGAATCTTTATCGTCTACAAGAAAGTTCAGGGTCTCTCCGGTGTTGATTTTCTTGATCGCTTTGGCTATTTGAATTATTGGAAAGGGACTCCTCTTACCCCTGAGGTCTATCGCCTTCATATTATAGGCTCACCTCAATACTCTCTTACCTAAGGCATCCCATACCATTTCCTCGCTCACAGAATCATCGACTATCTTGTACATGAGATAACCGTCCTCTCCATCGGCATAATATGATGGTAATATTCCGAGTTTTTTATACCCAAGCCCCTCATATAGCAATATAGCAGGATCGTTTGATACTCTTACCTCTAGATAAATTGCATCGGCCCCGTAACCTTTCAATCCTTCTTCAGCTTTTATCATTAGTGCCTTTCCTATTCCTCTTCTCCTATGCCTCTTGCTCACCGCTATGGAAAGCACATGGCCAAGTAGGATTGTAACCTTCTTAACGTAATAACTCTCAACCCTGCACATGACGTATCCAACCACCTCTCCTTTTTCGCCCTCAGCGACGAGGAAACTATTGGGAAATCTTCTATAGTTCTCTATAAAGAAGTAGCTAGGATAGTTCTCTGGGAGGAATACTCTATTTATCCTCTCGACTTCTTCTAAGTCTTCTGGTCTGAAGGGTCTGATTCTATATCCCTGTAGGATCACAATAGATCTTAAGGGAGACATATATTTTAAACAGATGGTCATCCCCTATGTCGAAAATACCACCCTCGGTAGAGAAGATAGTTTCTGAAAGCTTTGAAGTGTTGGATGTCATGTACTATCCAGATTCCGTCGAATTCATCCTATCAAATCTACCTCCGGAGGATTCCAGAGAGAGATTCATAGAAATTCTGAATAAGGTCTCATCAATGGAACTAACGCCTAAGCTTTATTTGGAGGATGATCGGCTGAAGTTGAAGATATCTGTACGAGAAAAACCGATTACTTCCAGAAAGAACCTAATAGTGGTGTTAAATATGCTAGCAATTGGTACAGTGTTTATTTCCAGCTGGGTCGTAGCTAGTGGAACTGGGAAGTTGCTTGAGGGACTGGGCATCCATCCTAACATTATGGGTGACCTGCTAATCAGTTCGGCAGCCATGCTCGCATTTCTACTGATACATGGACTTGCTCATACAATCGAGAGGTGGAATGAAAGGAAATCTTGGCCTAGCTTATTTATCCCAGCACCTCCTCCTCCCCTTGGATTTGGCACCTTTGGAGACATACTTGTAATAGATGAGCCATTGGTTAATAGGGAGGAAATGCTTGATCTCGGATTGTCTGGTCTGTTAGCTGGACTGACAATATCCCTCATAATATCGTTCTTAGGCCTCCTTCAATCGCCCGCTGTCCCATCTAAGGTAGCTGAATCTTGGGTCAAGGAAGGCAAAGCGGGTTACCTTCCAACTCCACTGATTTTCTTTCTAATGGAGCGAATTCTCTCTCCCGGTGGGGATAAAGTCCTCCTCCTATCCCCCCTAGCCTTAACTGGCATGGGTGCTCTCCTCATAACATTCCTCATATCAATGCCCCTCATGCCATGGGACGGTGGCTACGTAGCTCACTCTCTTATACCGAGGGATAAAATAAGGAAAGTGGATTGGCTGGCAGTTATAGGCGTTATTCTGATAAACCCAATCTTAGGAGCCTTAATGTTGCTTTCCATGTTCCTACCATTCAAATCCATAACACTAGACGAGTATAGCGAGGTGTCCTTATCTAAGAAGAAGAGGGGATTTATAGCATACACCCTAATACTCCTTCTCTCCATTCCCATTATCCAATAAATTAAAATCTAACTTTTTATCATTTTTCTAGAATGAGTCACGAAGATTACGATGAGAAACTGGCAGAGAAGGAGGAGCTTGATGAGAGGATCCATGATCTGAGGAACCTAGTAAGCAAGCTTAAGCAGGAAGTTGAATCGCTGAATATTAAGCAAGAGACCCTCATCAAGGAGATCGAAGAACTCCAGCGGAAGAAGCTTGAACTTGAGGAGGAGATAGCGAAGGGCACGATGAAAATAGAGAATTTGAAGATGCAAATAGGAGAGCTAGAAAAAGATTTGGATTCGCTCAAGGAGGGCAAAGAGAGAATAAAAGCTGAAATTAACTCTTTAGAATCGAGAAAGTCTGCGCTCAATGCCGAAGTCTCTTCCTTAGAATCAAAGATTTCGGTAATGAAGGAAGAGGAGAAAACCCTCAGGCAGAATGTTAGTAAATTAAATACGCAGAAAAGAAAGCTAGAATCACAGAAATCGATCTTGATAGGAGAGATAGAGGAATTGAGAAGGATAAGAGAAGATTTAAGCGAGGACATACGTCAGATGTCCAATCGAGTTAAGGAAGCAACTTCTCTAATTATCGAGAAGATATCTCCACTCTCCGGTAATCTATCCAAGCTAGTGATCCTTCTCACAGATAATGAGGGGAAATTAGACGAGATATCTAGATCACTAGGAGAACTTAATTCATTCTTGAGCGACTTAGAATCCAAACAAAAAATATTAGACGGCTTAGATAGCGAAATAGAATACAGAAGAGCTAGAGTAGATCTCCTCAGGGCAGAAGAGGAGAGACTGAGGGAATCCCTGTCCAGAGCGAAAGATGAGGCTGGTGACGTACAGGGTAGTTAAGTTAAAAATGAGGGAGCCATTTACTCTAGGCTAGGGTATCCCATATGAGTACAGAGAAATCGGAGAAGATAGTAAGAGATATTGAAGTGAAGCCTTCCATACTTGAGCAAATAAAGAAGGAAGTTCAGAGATCGAAGGTGGTGACTCCTCAATCCTTGGCTCTAAAATATAATATAAGAGTGAGCGTAGCTAAACGGTTACTCAGGCAGTTCGAGAGGGAGGGCTTAGTGGTATATGTTGATGGTAATTCAAGGATAAGGATTTATAGGGGAGCGAGGTCTAAAACTCCGAAGGAGGGTTGAAGTCTCTCGTTATATAAATTCCCTCCTCGGGGGTGAAACCATATTTGAGAAATAGATCAGAAGGTATAGAGAAGTATCTAATATACATAAAGTCAGACTCATTATTAAATAAAATTTCCATAGAATTGATAAGACATTTATCACCCATAACAATAGAGAGGCTTTACCGTCACCTTCCAATGGTTGGGATGGTCGTGAGGGATAGCAATTTACTTTACATATCCGCTCCCTTAGACACTAGGCTTGAGAAACCTAGAAATAGGTTGAAGAAAGGCTTTGTAGCATATTCTCCAGCTAAGAAGATGTTATTAATAGCTTTAGATGACATAAGGCTGAATGAGAGCGTTAACTCGCTTGGTAGGGTTGTAAGTGGCCTAGATGAGCTAATAAAATTAAGAACAGGTAATATGGTAAGGTTGGAAAGGATATGATATCTTTCCTATGGAACGGCTGCTCAGCCATATTACTAAAGCTGGGTAGTCTCAATATACTAATTGATCCAGGTGATCTCTTCTCACCTGTTGACCTAGAAGATCTCCTCGGGAAGGGAGGAACGATAGATATCGTCATGTACACGCATGAGCATACAGGTCATTTCGATCCCTCCTTCCTAAGGAGAATAGTTAGTGAGTATGATCCTTATATAGTAGCTAATAAGGGGGTCTTCAGATCCATAGGAAGGTGGGCCGATAGAAGCAGAAGCAGGAGCAAGATCGTGAAACTTAAAGGTGGAGAGATGATTTCCTTACTAGAAGGTAAAATTCATGCCTTAAGATCCGTTCATCCTGGGATACATCCGCTCGTCTTTCTCATAGAATTCCATGGTAAGGCTATCTTTCACGGAGATAGCACAGGATTCTCCCATGCGTTCGAGGCATTTTCACCGGTAGACTTAGCGTTCATACCAGCTGGAAACCCATCTCCGAATGCGAGCCCTAACGAGGCAATTAGGATCATCAAAGCACTAGCACCTAAAGTCGCAGTCCCTATCCACGGTACTGATGAGGAACTCGAGGAGGTAGGACGCAAGGTAACAATGGCGGGCCTTAATGTCAGGATAATAAGACCAAGAAAGGGCAAGCTTATCGAGATCGAGATCTAAAATGCTCCCATCCACCCTCCGCTACCCTAATTATCTCGTTGTTTCTCTCAATGAAAACTCCAGGCTCTTCTATTACAACTCCTATCTCAAGGAAGTTAAGTCCCTTCCTTGAGGATTCTGCCCTAAGATGGGGCAGCTCCTCTCTCGGGACGGTGAAGATTATATGGTACTCCTCGCCTCCATGGAATACGACATCTAATGGATCTAGTTTCCTTTTCTCAATGAATTTTGATATTGTTGGATCTAGTGGAATTTTATTCACCAGAAAACCGTACCCACTAGCTCTTGACAGTTCTTTCAGGGACCAATAGAGTCCATCACTGCTATCTATAGAGGAGGACGCGTAGTTCGATATAAGAATCCCTTCATCAACTCTAGCTTTAGGTTCATAGACCGCCTTGATTGCTAGTTCTCTGAGGCGATCAGGGAGGCTCATTCCTCTCAGCAGATGTTGAAACCCCAGCCAAGTTAGGCCGAAAGTACCCGTCGTCACTATCACATCTCCGGGTTTGGATCCTCTCCTGCTAACCAGCCTATTAATTATCCTCCCAACGGAGAATCCAGCTAATATCAGTTCCTTGGATTCTCCCAAGTCTCCTCCCGTGAAATATGCGTCATATTCCCTAGATCCTCTCTCCAATCCTCTTATGATTGAGATGAAATTATTTTCTTCCATCTCGGCTGGTAGTCCAACGGAAGCCATGAAAAATATTGGCTTAGCTCCTTTCGCGGCTAGATCTGAGAAATTAGAAACCACGCATTTTCTAGCATAGTTCTCCAAACTCATTCCGGGAA
Source organism: Thermoproteota archaeon (assembly GCA_027491785.1). Lineage (GTDB taxonomy): Archaea > Korarchaeota > Korarchaeia > Korarchaeales > Korarchaeaceae > Korarchaeum. The sequence goes on from JAOZGJ010000029.1 coordinate 27,999, forward strand.
GAAGATCGGTAGATGAGGCCATCATATCGGTATTAAAAACATATATTCCTTCAAAGAGCTTTCTAGCAGAAGCATCGTCCCTTCCTAGCTCTAACATCTCCTCGGGATCCTCAGTAAGCAATTTCCTTATCATATCGATTAGTTCCCTTTCAGGTCTCACGCTACGAAACTGTGAACTAAATGTTAAATCCTTTTCCCAGCTAAAAACACAGGTGATCCTATGGTTAGGAAGGTCATCATTATGGGGGCCGCTGGCCGTGACTTCCACAATTTTAACGTCTTCTTCAGGGATAATGAAGAATATAGGGTTGTAGCCTTCACAGCAGCCCAGCTTCCAGATATTGCAGGCCGGATCTACCCACCAGAGCTGGCCGGCCACCTCTATCCTGATGGAATACCTATTTTACCTGAGGAGAAGCTTCCCGAATTGATAAGGGAAAATGATGTCGATCTAGTAGTCTTCTCATATAGCGATGTTCCTCATCAATACCTGATGGAGAGAGCTGCTATAGCTCAGGCGAACGGTGCTGATTTCATGCTACTAGGTCCCAAGAGCACCATGCTTAAATCTGAAAAGCCCGTCATAGCCGTTACAGCTGTACGGACGGGATCTGGCAAGAGCCCTACGAGCCGGAGGGTATCTAAGATACTCAAGGAAAAGGGCCTAAAGGTCGCTGTTGTGAGGCATCCCATGCCATACGGTGATCTAAGTAAGCAGATAGTACAGAAATTCGTAACACTGGAAGATTTGGACCGGTACAATACTACTATAGAGGAGAGAGAGGATTATGAGCCCCATTTAATTTTAGGAAATACGGTATTCGCCGGTGTAGATTACGAGAAGATCCTTAGAGAGGCTGAGAAGGAAGCAGATATCATCCTATGGGACGGGGGCAACAATGATTTTCCGTTTTATAAACCAGATCTCATGATAACCGTAGCTGATCCTCTCAGAGCTGGTCATGAGCTGACCTACTGGCCAGGAAGCGTGAATATAAGGATGGCCGATGTGGTAATAATAAACAAGATAGACACGGCTTGTTATTCCGATATATACAAGGTTCTAAATAATGTTGAGAAGGTAAACCCCAAAGCCAAGATAGTTATGGCGGCAATGCCTTACGTAGTTGATAAGCCCGAACTAATCGCTGGTAAAAAGGTGCTTGTAGTAGAGGATGGTCCTACAGTCACTCATGGTGAGATGGGATATGGAGCAGGTTTCCTGATGGCAAAGAAGCTCAATGCTGAGATAATAGATCCAAGACCTTATGCCGTAGGGTCCATAAAGGAGGCCTATAGGAAGTACACTCACCTTGAATCGGTCTTGCCTGCCATGGGCTATAGTGACAGGCAGATGAGGGAACTAGAGGAGACAATAAATGCGGCTCCTGTGGATGCTGTTGTTCTAGGAACCCCAACAGATCTTAGTAGATATCTGAAGATAAACAAGCCTGCAGCCCATGTTAAGTACGATATCCAGGAGGTAGGTCCCCTCACATTAGATCAGATAATAGACGAGTTCCTCAGCAAGGTGGGTCTATGAGCGAGGAGATTAGAGAGAGAAGAATATGGTTGATCAATTGGAGAGAATTCAGGGAAGCTATAGAAGATACTGACTTAGCCATACTGCCAATAGGAGTGAATGAAGCACATGGACCGCACCTCCCTCTAGGGACAGACTTTCTCATCCCGGAATGGATAGCGGAGCAACTAGCTAGGGATGTAAACGCGCTTATAGCCCCTCCGATAAGGTATGGCGTGGTAACAGGACTATCTGGCTACTGGGGATCCATAAGCATAAGCAAGGAAACGTTGGAGTCCCTAATCTATGAGGTGCTTAAGGGATTATCTGATAATGGTTTTGAGAAGGTCATAATACTAAATGGTCACGGGGGATCCGGCCAGGTCAATGCCATTACTAATGCCATGGAAAAAGCTTGGAAGAACTTGGGGATTAGAAGCATAGCGATAGCTTGGTGGGTCCTATCATCTGAACTTACGGTTCAATTCTTCGGGGGAAGTGGTGGTCATGCAGGAGTAGACGAGACTGCCATGGTAATGGCAGTGGATCAAACTCTAGTCAGAGGACCTATGGAGGAGGATGAAATCTACGAAGTCAAAAGGGGCTCATCACCCGTTCCTCTTCCGGGTTCCATACTATCTTATGACGACAAGTTCGTTTCAGAGATTCCATCACTGGAGCAGGCTAGGGAATTCGCAAACAGGGTACTGCAGGTAATTAAGGATGAGATTGAAAGGGTCCTAGATGGTTGGGAGAGTCAGGAGATCCTTCCCTAATCAATCAAATAAGGCTATCTCTCCAACTTTTTGCTCCAATAATTATTCTTTTTAGCTCTTTAGTATCATATAAATGTCTCCTACTTGGATATATAATGAGATAGGGTGTTTCACCTTTGAGTCCAGGTATCACCTTTCTAGGTGGTTTCCCTTCCGTTATATACATGGAGATACCTACAAGCTTTCTATGATTTATGAGATCATGAGGGGACATTCCATATACGTATATGATGCCCAGCCTCGGATCTAACAGGTTATCAGCTATGTTCACTGACCCCTCCCCAAGCAGCTCAAATGCCATGTAATGATCCCTCCCTATCTTAGATGCAAGTACTTGGAGTTTCCTCACTGCTATCATCGGATTCCCGTTGAAGGGCTTGGATGATGGTCTTATGATCATAAAATCAGCATTTAAAATCTTAGCGAGTTTTCCAGCTTCCTCTATACTCCTAATTGACGCCTCAGATATGTAGGGATTACTACTAAACAGGTTAATATCGGTTTCAGGTGATCTGACGACAACTACGGCATCAATCGATGATAATACGGATTTAAGAGATAACATTGAAGATTTGTGCATCATTGATGGGAGGTAGTGGGGAGGTTCTGTTGATATTATGAACCCCTCACATCCCAGCTTACTTAAGAGCATAACAGTTTCAGATAACTCAGCTCCCCAGAGAAACTCCGTTGAACAAAGCACTCTCATACTATCGGGCAAATGCTACCCCTCGGACAGTAATACCTGATCCTGCAGGGTATATAATTTTGATTTTCAAATTTAATTTTTGAATCTATTTACCCGGATAGGTTCGAGATAATTTTTTCATAAAGATAATTAAATGGAAATTATAATGAGAACTTCAAAGATAAGCTAATTCATTAAATCAATGCAATGCAGAGATTGAAGCATTGCTGATCGTTATATTATATGGTCATATAAGATAGCACATCATGAGAGTAGCTATCCTAATAGGAAGAATAGTATAGACTCCATATGTCATCTTAGGACCTTCGAAATCATATATCTATAAAGATAACATAATATTTCTTTTTAAATCAATAACATGCTAAAATAGATATAATAGTAAATATAATATATAATATAGATCATATCTATATATTTAATTTCAAAAATAGATAAGGGGCTATTGAATGAAAGGAGTCTATGAACATGTCCTTGACTTCATCATACCGACTGAAAAGGTAATAGATGCATAAATCAAACAAGATTATGTCCAATTAATAGTAAAGCTTATATTTATGTTCTTACTAAAAAATTACGGCCCTATAAGGGTTTATCAAGAGGTGAGACTATATGCCGCAAAAGCCTGCCAAGCATCTACCTTTGGCACCCGTATATAGAATCATAAAAGAGGCCGGCGCAGAGAGAGTTAGCGACGACGCTAAGGCCAGGCTAGCTTACTATCTCGAAAAATTCGGCTATGAAGTAGGCAAATATGCCGTTGATCTAGCCAGACATGCCAAGAGAAAGACCGTAACCGACAGAGATATCGAGCTTGCTGTGGAGGCTATCTGGAAGAAGTAGGCCAGCCGGCCTCTTTTTCTTCATTATTTTTTCTTTCTTCTAATATTATATTCTATTCTATTTACTTGCTTAAATTGAGATAGTTAGTTATACATCGTTAATAATTAGATAACGAACTCTATTAGATGATCTAAGAATCACCTTCAAGCTTACTAAATTATCCTTCAAAAATAAAAATTATAAACCTGAATCATCTAATCTTTAACCTAGTAAATGTCTCCAACAGCTTCTTACTCTTTACTCTACATAAAATTACTGCTACTCTTCACAAGTTTACCACGATTTTCAGTCAACATGATCCATTACTGGGTTTAAGTAAGTTCCTTGTACTAGGAGGTTCCCTTAACTAAAATGAAACTTATCGGGCCCGGGGGGACTCGAACCCCCGACCTGCGGCTCCGAAGGCCGCCGCTCTATCCTTGCTGAGCTACGGGCCCAAATGAGAGACTGTTAAAACTATACTTACTCACTATAATGTCTCTCAATTTCCCTTTATTCCTTAATTCTCTTACCTTTAATTACTTGCCTACTGAAGATGTAAGCCCCTACCAGCAGCAGACCTATTGAGATCACTATGAAGGACCAATCACCTCTGGCCAATCTAGCACCCATAAATCCGAAGAACGTCGCTCTGGGAATTATAGCCAGTAAATTAGCGAGGGTAAATATTAGAACATTCATACCAACTGCTCCAGCTATGTAGGAAATTATATCTAATGGGAGAAACGGAATGAGTCTAGTAAGGAAGACAAGCCAACCGCCCCATCTATCGAACCATGAGTATACTTTCTCCAACAGATCTCCTCTTATGTAGTACTCCAGTATCCTCTTACCCAAGGCCCTCGCTATGAAATAATTTAAGAGGGAACCTACAGCTATTCCCATTCCTCCATATATTCCCACCTCAAGAGGGGTCATTCCGAGAGCTCCAGCTGCTACTAAGATGGCATCTGCGGGTATTGGAGAGATTACTGCTTGCAGCACCATGGCTGAGAAGAGACCTATAGGGCCATACTCCTTAACTAGCTTTGATATCTCGCTCGCAATGGCTTGATATTGCTTTATCCTTCCCTCTAAGAACTTAACTTGAATTAGATTCGTCATATATATAGAGGAAAGTATCCCACCAAATGAGCTGGGCTTCATCCTCACTTTAGAAAATATCACCACAACTATCAATCCCTCGGCTATATAGAGAAGCCATGCTGCTTTCGGAGGATCTAATAGTATTTGGGCTGTAGCTGGGGGAAGGGAAGCTATTGAAGATAGCAACAGAGCCTTTCTTATGGAAATCCCTGAAGACATGAGAAGAGCCAGTGAAAGACCACTACCACCGAATCCTATGGGACTTATTCCTTGAACGAGACCAGATATAAATCCATCCATTATATCAGGAGATCTACCATCATCTACAGCCAACAACCCCCATTTGAGGAATATGACAGCTAGCACTCCTATGAAGGAGAGCCCCGCTACAACCAGCCCCCCAATTACTGTATCTGTATAATTAAACCATCCCTTGATGATTGCAGTCAGGAATGAAGATGTGGTCAGGGCAGAAATAACTGGCCAGGGCTCCATTCCATCACTCACGAGGATAAGACCAGAGATTCCAGCTATATGGCCTGAAGCTTCAGGCCATAGGGGAAGCCACTCTAGGAGCCCGGCAATGTATTCAAGCATTATGCTAGTAGGAGAAGTTTCAAATATTAATAGTAAATATCGAATAATAAGACGATGCCCGATTTCATCTATGGAGGTATGAACAATCCTCATAGGAATTTAAAAAGCGAAGTTGAGTCCATACTTAAGCTGGGTATGGATTATGTTGAGATAACAGTGGAATGGCCTCTTTCTTGGGTAGATTCTATAAAGAAGGACCTCAAGTTCCTCATAGATATAGCGGAGTCATATAACTCTTTCTTCCTGATCCATTCTCCTTGGTATCTGGAGATAGGGCATCCCTACGAAGGCGTGAGGGAAGGTGCCCTGAAAGAAGCGTTCAAAGTAATAGATATAGCTTCTAGACTTGAGTCCCCCTATGTAACATTCCATCCATTCACTCCTAACTGGCTTGCAGCTCTGAAGGAGAAGGCCAGAGAGTTTAATGTGAGGGGATTCAAAAGACTGGTAGATTACTCTCGCGATAAGGATGTCAGGATATTGGTGGAGAACGTGGATCATGGAGCCTTTAAATCTCCCTCGGATATAAGATATCTCATAGATAGGGTCTCAGAGCTCTACATGACTCTCGATATAGGTCATGCCTTCCTGAATGGGGGCATTGATAAACTGAAATCGTACTTAAGCAAGTTAAAGGGAAAGATAATGCACTTACACGCTCATGATAATGACCTGAGCAGGGATCTTCATTTACCCATAGGCGCTGGCAGAATACGATGGAGGGAAGTGGCAGAGGAGATAAGATCAGCGGGTTACAGAGGTACGATAACACTCGAACCCCATGCTTCGGATCTCGATTACCTGAAGATCTCCAGAGATAAGATAGCAGCATTACTTGAAGCTCCAAAGAGCTGAACATACCACTGAAGTAACGATTAATGATACTACCGCACCTAGAACTACCTGCTTTAGCGTGTGGGATTCTGATCTCCACCTAGACCAGGCTAGCAGTGGGGCTAGAAGTAGAAGGAATATCCCCAGCCAGTACTCACTAAGGTAAAGGAGGAACGTGGCTGGCCCGACAAGCCCTGCCATATGGACGCTTACCTTCGTAATGTAAGCGTTGAGCATTGCGACCACTAAGCTAACTGATAAATAAGATAGGGACAGAACCACCATGTAGAAATCCTCACGTAGCACTAAGAGTATGGAGGCTACGGAGTAGCAGATTATGGCCTGTAAAAAGAAAGGCCCTCTAGAGGATCTATCAGGTACTAAGATATCCACCTCTCCTTTCAACGATTTCCTGACGACATTGATCACGGGACAGAAGGCTATCAGCATCATAGCTATTACCAGGCCAACGGGATCTGGCTCCACGAGATACGTGCCTAATGAGGATATCAAAGCTACGGTCACTGGAGATAGCAGGAGAGCGATGACCTTATGGAAATTCATCCATGCTTGTGGATGATGACTTAAAAAATGATTTCTACTAGGCTGATTGATGAACACTAAGATAGCTCTTCTATACTCAAAGAAAGACCCTGCTGGATCAAATATGGCTAGGAAAATAGAAGGAATTCTAGGTAGCCAGTTCAGATTGAAAAATAAGGAAGTAGAGCTTCTATCTTTTGAGAGAGAGATTTTATACATTAAAAATAATGAAGAGCTTGAGTTAAAGGAATTTGGCTTCATAGTAGTGCTTTCGAGGCATAGCGGTACACCACATCACCCTATATTCACAGCTCATGTCCCTGGAAACTTCGGAAGGGCCAAATATGGAGGAGAACCATTTAAACTTGGCATAGCCATCCCCTCGCTAATGAAGGAGTACTTACGGGCTGCAAGCAGAAGAGCGCCTTCCGTAGGTTACTGGGTAGGCTTCGAGCCTACCCATCATGGTCCGACTTTAGATATCCCTATGGCTTTCTTGGAGATAGGATGCGATGAAACTTCATGGAACGATCCTATTGGCATAAATATAGCTGCAGAATCTGTTATCGAGGCATTGGAGTCTTGGGGAAATGAAAAATATACTCCGGCTATAGCGTTCGGTGGGCCTCATATAAACGAACATTTTACGAAGGTTATCCTCCATACGGATATAGCGATCGGTCATGCCGCTAGAAAGATGGATGCTGAATGGGTGGATAAGGTGATGATTAAACAGGCCATCGATAGGAATGGAGAGGATCCTCAACTTGCTATAGTAGATAACAAAGGCCTTAAGGGGAGGGATAGGGAGAGGATAGAATCTGCCTTGGAAGAGCTTGGCATAGAGATCGTTAGAGTGAAGAGGTTATTGAGGGAGAGAGTTGATGGATCAAAAGGCAAGGAAAAATTATAAGACTCTCTTTTTCTTTGACAGAACAGTTCCTAGGGATTTTTACTTCTCAATCCAGAGGAGGCTAAATTACTTGGGATACGGTGGTGTCTGGCAGCCTAGGAGTGCTGTTAGGGGGAGGAATAGGAAGTTGGATGAGATCTTGGATTACTGCCTAGCTAGGGGAATAAGAGTCTATGTAACCTTTTCCAAGAAAATTGAAATTCTACCCCGATATGAAGGAAAAATAAAAATTATTAGGCTCAAAGGAGGAAGAAAAAAGACTGTAAATAAGGTAATAGCTCTCCTTTTTATAAATCTTAGGGATGAGGAAAAGAATTAAAAACATTCCCCTTCAAAATGAGACGGGAGGATATACAGAATTGCTGAGTTTCCGATCTTCATCCTCTGAGGATGAGGAAGGAGAAGGTAAACGTATCGTGGTAAGGAGGCTCGTCCTCGACGTTGTGAAACCGCACAATCCCAATATAGTGGACATGGCTGAGGGTCTCTCAGAACTTAAGGGTATAAGCAAGGTAGATATAGAAGTGAAGGACTATGATTCCACAATCGAGAGGCTGAAGGTAATATTGGAAGGAGAGGATCTAGACTACGAGGAAATAGTGAAGGTTATCAGGTACTATGGAGGGAATGTCGCGAGCCTCGATGGAGTCACGGTCGAATCAGAGGAGTAGCCATAGAATATCGTTCTACTTAGAGACGCATGGTTGCTCCATGAATAGATCAGACTCCCAGATAATGGACTCACTTCTTAGAAAAGCTGGTTGGGAGAGAGTCTCAAAGCCAGAAGAAGCCGATGTGATAATACTCAACACATGTAATGTGAAGACGCCAACGGAGCAGAGAATG
>JAOZGJ010000048.1 GCA_027491785.1 Thermoproteota archaeon
GCAGCGAATTCTGGAACCCATCCTCTCCAGTCCTTCCTGACCTTCCTAGCTTTGATCTCCCTCTCGACCTTCCTCCTAACCTCCTCGTATATGCTGAGCCCATCATGCAGGACTATGCCTTCCATCACAGCATCGATAAGCACCGTGTTAAACCTCCTCACCTCCGATTCCAAGTCCCTAATATCCATAACGAAGAGCTGCACGAATGGCGGTTTCTCCACATCTACGGGACCATCCGTTACGGCCAAGAGGTCGTAGTCGCTCAGAGGAGTCGCATCCCCCCTAGCCCTAGACCCGAAGAGTATCAGGGTGGATCTAGGCTTCCTCTTCGCCAGCTCCCGGATGAACCCCCTGAACGCCTCCTCCTTAGCCCTTGATCTCTTAATTATCGCTCTCAAGAGCCTTAACGAAATTCAGGATCACCTCCATGCACCTTAACGCTTCCTCCGCCTCCTCTCTAGTGTAATCCCTGAGCCTAGAATCCGGATACCTCGCTTGGAGATAATGAACTTCTAGGGAGGAGGCGCACTTCATTACCTTCTCATCTCTTGAACCAAGCAGCTCGAAGAGGATGGAGAGCAGCTCAGTTAGCAGGTGGGTATAGGGCTTGCTCCCCGTTCTCTCTATTACGAGACCCTTCAAGTAGAGCTCCACCGCCTGATAAGCTGAAAATGATGCTACATCATACCTCCCTCTCTCAAACTCCGATTCAGCTGCCTTCCTAAACCTCTCAGCCTTAACTTTCCATATTCTGACGTCCATCAATTGAGATATGGCAGTTAGGCCTAAAAGCCTATCGTTCGTCGCCGAGTAGGTCCACGGCTGTCCTTTAAGCTCATGGCCTTATCGAAATTCCTCCCTAAAATCCTCTTAACGAGCTTCTTCTCCATAAGATACTCGACGTGATCGAGCTCAGCCTTGGACTTCACCTCCATAACGTATATGGAATCCCTAATCAAGACATCTATATCCGCTACCTACCCTTCACCGGTAACGCTGCCATCCTCGTCTTGAACCTGAACTTCCTCACCTCCTTAGGTTCCATTCCCCCTCTCCAAGATCTCCTGTTCGAACTGTGAGAGAATCCTTATCTGCTGCTAAATGATCCATTCAGATGTTAGATATAAGGGAGGAATTTTTGTTACCCAAAATTCCCTTTATATACCATGGTATACTCCATGTTACCGTGAGCGTGACCATATCCGTTAAGGTCAGGAAGGACATTGTTGATCTAGCCGATAAGATGGTGAGGTATGGCATAGCTAGGAGCAGATCTCACGCCATAAACATCATGATAGAGAGGGGAATAGAGCGCGCCAAGGAGGAAGTGGAGCGCTGGGAGAGGATATATAGGAGCGTTAAGAGGCTGAGAAAGGAGGGATATAGGATGAGGAGGGGCGACCTCTGGAGGCTCCTCCAAGAGGGCAGATCGAGGTGATGGGGTGTACGTAGACACCAACGTGATCATTCCGTTCATGGATGAAGCAGATCCTAATCACGAGAGAGCAGTAAAGCTGCTGAAGGGTTCCAGCAAGGTCTCCTCCTTCCTTACCCTCGTTGAACTGGCTTCAGTGTACTCTAGAGCTGAGTTGAATGATCCTCAGGCCCTAGCCATATACTCCATGAAGGAGGCCGGGGTGAAGGTCTCAGAGGTAGGGTTTAGGGAGATCCTCAAGGAAGCATTTAGGGTGGCCGACAAGATCAAATTGAAGACCTTAGATCTACTCCATGTAGCCTCCTGCCTCCTGATGGGAGAGAAGGAGTTCCTGACTTTCGATGGCGACATCCTCAAGAAGAGAAAAGAGCTCGAGGAATTGGGGATAGAGGTCATCGGCATCTAGGCTGGTAAGAGCGAATGTAGAATGGAATATCTTTCAAGTAGACGTTCTGGCCCTCTATCGAGAAGGTGAATGTGGATCCGGGTGGTATTCCATGGGCCGTGAGCCTTATGTTCTCTGTAAGGGCTCCTGTTCTCGTGATCAACACGGAGAACTGGGCTACTAGGCAGATCACGCTTATAAGGCACCGCTAGAGGATTCGCTGGTAATGGCCGTGAGCTTGAGAGGGACAAGTGGCGTTCTGGCGGCTATACTGGCTACAGTATTTCTTGGACCCTTCGGAGGAAACATGCTACTGCCTATGTTCAGGGCCCTCAAGGAGAGCTATAATGTTGGAATTCTATTCCTAGGACTCGGGATCACGGTCTACATGATACCTTTCAGCTTATTTCAACTCTTCTCGGGAGCCCTTAGCGATGCGATTTACGGCAGAAAGAGGGTTATAGTGTCAGGACTCGCCATATATGCTCTTGTGTCACTTGGAGTTGCTTCTTCTCCATCAATAGAGCTCTGTTCCTATGCTTTAGGGCCCTACAGGGAATTGGAAATGCTCTAGCTCTACCAATAGCAATGGCGCTAATTGGAGATATGTTCCCAGGCGAGATAAGAGGAAGAATAATGGGTTTCGTAGCGATCTCAATGACGCTAGGGGGGAACCCTTGGTCCTTTATTCGGAGGGATGTTATCTCCCATAAATTGGAGACTGGGTTTTGTAACTATAGCTGTAATGGCACTTTGCTTTGGTGTCCTCTTGCACGTGATGCTAAAGGAAGAGGGTCTTCGAAGAATAGGCGGGTTAAAGGAAGCCCTTACCCTTCTTAGTTCAAGCATAGTCGATCTAGAAGTCCTAGTTCTCAGCTTCATGGGCTTCACAGCATTCTTCGTTCGAATTGGGGTGTTCACGTACCTCTCGGATATACTGACCTTACCACCTTACGAATATGGAAATGATGTTATAGCAGGCTATTTATCACTATCTGGTTTAGGAGGGCTCCTAGCGGGGGAGATAGCAGGTTACCTTACCGATAAGGTCGGTCGTTGGAGGACTGCCCTGATGGGATTTGCTACACTCGCCCTTGTACTGGCAGCATTCATGAGCGATC
>JAOZGJ010000049.1 GCA_027491785.1 Thermoproteota archaeon
CAATCGCCAAACGGGATATCAATGGGGGCCCTAGGAAACCTCACAGTCGAGGTCGAGCCCGGAGATGGCGAAGTCTATTTCTCAGCCGATCCTCTCACTCAAATAGACACCCAAGGGGCGGCAAGGACTGCTGCCCTAGTTGCTAGCTATGTCTTGGGGAAGGATCCCCTATCCTACAACTTCTACTACCGGCTGGAATCGAATAGCATGATAATAGGAGGTCCTAGCGCTGGCGCTGCAATGACGGCTGCAACTATGGCAGCCATGCTCGGCAAAAGCATAAGGCAAGATGTCCTTATAACGGGAATGATCAACCCCGATGGGACAATAGGCCCAGTAGGCGGCATACCTGAGAAGTTAGAGGCTGCAGCTAAGGGAGGAGCCAAGATATTCCTGATACCAGCTGGTCAGAGGATAGTGGAGAGGACTGTCCCTAAGGAGGAGAAGATAGGTCCTCTCATCATAACTACTGTCGAGAAGGAGAAAGTAGATCTAATGGAACTTGGGAAGAAGCTGGGTGTTAAGGTGATAGAAGTCGCAACCATATCAGATGCCGTAAAATATCTACTTGGATTAGAGGTTAAGGCACCCCCTTCTGCCGAACCGAAGATACCAAGCAAGGTGAGATCGATCCTCATAAGATGGGTTAACCACTACCTCAATGAGAGTGAAGCCATCAGATCTTATGTGTGGGGAAACCTTACCAAGCTCAGTTATCTAGCTAAGAGAGTTGTCAAGAGAATACTTAGCTACTCAGAAAGCTTATCTAAACAAGCCAAAGAAGAAATGAACCAAGGCGAGTATTACACAGCATCCAGCTCAGCTTTCCAATCTACCTACGAGGCTGAGTATGCGAGGGGTCTCCTAGATTATGCAGTGGAGGGACCTAAAGCTGTCGATGATCTCATGTCGAGGGTCAACTCTAAGGTGAAGGAAGTCGGATCCAAGCTTAATAGCACGAAGCCTGACAGTTTCAGCTCGCTAGAAGCTTTAATAGCTGCTAAAACTAGATATTACATGGCTAAAGATGCCCTGAATAAGGGTGCCCAGCTCTCATCTAAACAGGCATATCTAGATTCTTCAGATTGGGGAGCCATACATTGGCTTGCATATGCATACTGGAGAGCTGAGACGGCAGAAACTTGGACGTGGTTATTTGGATTAAGCAAGGGCAGAGGGATTCCTGAAGCTAGGGTGAGAAAGGTAGCCTCTGTCCTCCTATACGAATCCGAAAGTGTGACATCTTATGCTCTCAGCTTACTTCAAGATATAGGAACTTCCTCTGATTTGCTTAATGAAGCTTCTAACGATTTAAATAAGGCAGAAGAAGCCTATTCCTCGGGAGATATCTACGGCAGCCTAGGGTTAGCCACGAGCTCTCTAGCGAAGGCAACTGCCTCCATACATCAATGGTTCAGTAGTGATCCCGCAGCGGCGGAGAAGGCTATAAAGAGCATAAGCTACTCATCAATCAACGCTCTGCTCTCTAAAGGAATAATACCCGTCCTCGCCTTGAGCTATGCTGAGACAGGCAAGACCTTTGAGCAGGAAAATGACACTTTCAGCTCGATAGTATATTACGAGCTATCATCGGCCCATGCTCATATGCTTCTCCTGATCTCTAAGGTAAAAGGCGGCAGTATAAAAACCGAAACCTCGGCCACGACATCCTCTCCACCAGTAACTCAGCCAAATACGACGCCATCTATAACTCCGAAGGTAACATCCATTTCACAAGCTGCTAAGGCATCAACTAGCGCACTGGTATTCATAGTAGGTGCTCTCATCATAGGATTATTTGCTGGATACCTGCTCGGGAGGCGATAAATGCGCATTACATCTTCCCTTCCCCTCTTATTAGTTTTCTCAGGTACTTTTTCCCTGATGGCCACTATATCAGATGATCTTACTAAGTATGCTAGGGGGAAAATCTGGATTCTTAGAAATATTAAACATCTGGAGAGAAACTACAGAGGGAAGTATGTTGCTATTTTAGGGGAGACTGTGATAGATAGTGATGACGATAACTATTCCCTACTTCAGAGGCTGTGGGCCAGAGGTCTTTATCCAGGTCCCGTGATCATCCACTTCGTGAAATAAATAGTTAAGCAGAGGGAAGGGATTAATCCAAACGGCTTGGGGACAAAACCTTAAATAACAACAATCTACTTTCGCATATGATGCTCCTGCCTAAGAAGGTGTTCTTCACTAAAGGAGTTGGAAAGCATGAGGATGCTCTGATAAGCTTCGAGTTAGCATTGAGAGATGCTGGAATAGAGAAGTTTAATTTGGTTCCGGTAAGCAGTATATATCCACCTGGTTGTATCGAGGTCAGTAAGGAGGAAGGACTTAAGGAGCTGAAGCCAGGTCAGATAGTTTTCACGGTGATGTCCAAATTCACGAGTAATGAGGAGGGTAAAATAATATATGCAAGCATAGGTGTGGCTATACCCGAAAATCAAAGGTTAAACGGCTACGTTACCGAATACATGGGCTATTGTAGGGAGGATCAGGATGTAGGTAGATATTCTGAAGAGAATGCTAAATACATGCTTGAAACCGCATTTGGAATAAAACCGACCAGGACTTTCAACGTCACGATAAAATCTAAGGTGGAGAAATTTACAACAGTTATAGCGGCAGCCGTTTTCATACTATAATCATAAATCATAGCATAATATAACTTATCTATTTTATTTAAGTTAAATTAAAGATAAAAAGTAAGAGGAGATTAATTTTAGCTATTATCCCCTCTTACTGGAAAGCTTCGTGTAGATATAGGCGAATATCATCGAGAGAGCTATTATCACAGATGTAAGCGCATTTATCTCAGGGCCTACCCCTCCTCTCGCTGATTGCGACCATATGATTAATGGAAGGGTTTGAAAACCAGGTCCCGTCGTGAAAGCTGTCTTTATGAAATCATCGAATGATAATGTGAAGGCTATCAGGGCGGCGGCTATTATACCTGGTAGCGATAGTGGAAGCGTTATCCTCATGAATGTTTGTAGCTCATTAGCTCCCAAGGTTAGGGATGCTTCCTCTAGGGACTTATCGAATCCCGATAATCTGGCCTTTATTATAACGTAGACGAAGGATATATCAAATGCTATGTGCCCAAGCAAAACTGTCAGCCAGCCAAGCCTGTAACCGGCGAATTTGTAAAACAGAAGGAGGGAAAGCGCCTCGGCTATTTCAGGTATTATTATCGGCACGTAAAGGAGGCCATCCACAATCCCTTTCCCTCCAATATCAAGCCTGATAACTCCATAGGCTGCAAGCATGCCGAACAGTAGAGAGGCTAATGTCGTTATTATGGCTATGTTAAGGCTATTGTAGAAGGCGATCCAAACTATCCTGTCCTCTAGGAGGACGCCGTACCACTTCAGCGAGAAACCGGTAAACTGGCCCAGCATTCTTGAGCTATTGAATGAGAAAAGGACAACTACTATTATCGGTACGTAAAGGAAAGCATAGACGAGCGATGAGAATACAGCTAGGATCTTATCTCCAATACTCATATCTCCAGCTCACCTACCTTCTTCATGTAGATGGCCAGCGCAGCTAACACCACTGCTATGTAAAGTACTGAGACAGCAGCTCCCCTCCACCAGTCATGAAACTTCAGGAACAAATCCCATGTCAGCGTTCCTATGGTCGTGACACTAACTCCTCCTATCATGGCAGGGACTACGAACTCCCCTATAGCAGGAACGAATACCAGAATAGTTCCAGCAGCTATACCCGGCTTTGATAGAGATAGTGTTACATGAAGGAAAGTTTTCCAAGGAGAGGCTCCCAAAGTATATGACGCTTCCAAGAGGGACTTATCGATCTTCTCCAAGCTAGCATAGAGGGGAAGTATCATGAATGGAAGGTAATCGTATATCATACCTATAACTACCGCCTCGTATCTGAACATGATTCCCAGCATTGAGAATATGTTCATCAGCGCGTATGTCCTGAGCAAGAAATCCACCCAATACGGAACTATGACGCTAACAATCAGAGGATTTCTCCATCTACTAGGCGCTTTAATTGCTATGAAGTATGCTACTGGATAAGCGAGTAGGAAGCATCCTATAGTTGTTAGGGAAGCGAGGATTAGGGAGTTGTAGAAAACCTTGAGGTAAACCCATCTAAAAGCCTGCTTGTAGAACTCGATGGATACCCTTCCCGTTATAGCACCGCGACTCCCCACGAAACCTATGCTATACAGCAATGTTATTAGGAATGGGGCGAAGAAGTAAATGGTCAAATATATGAGGGGAGGTCCTAGCAGCAATAAAACTAAGACGTATCTGTTTTTCCTAGCTAAATCCAGGAGGATGTCAACTGAAGGCATGGAGATCAGTCCTCCATCATGAAAACTCCAGCCTCATCTCCGCTGTTCCATCCTATCCATACATCCTTATCCCTCTCTATCTCCCTTACCTCTGGATGATTTGCGGGGACACTTACCTTAATTTCCATGTCTTTTATCCTAACTACAACGACGAGAGCATCTCCTCTATAGATAAGATCGGCTACCTTTGCCTTGAATTTATTCTCAGAATTCATGGCACTACTTCCTATCATTATCCTCTCAGGCCTGATACTTACGACGGCCTTCCTTCCCGAAAGAGAATTACCCCTGATACTAATGATACCGAACTCCGTCTCAAGGAGATTATCTCTCATTACCCCTTCGATGAAGTTGGCCTCTCCAACGAAGCTAGCAACGAATCTTGTTTTGGGTCTCTCATAGATCTCTCTAGGTGATCCGATTTGCTCTATCTTACCTTCATGCATGACAGCTACCCTGTCCGACATAACGAGAGCCTCCCCCTGATCATGGGTTACGTACACGAAAGTAGTACCCACGGTCCTCTGCAATCTTTTCAGTTCTAGCATCATGTGCTGCCTTATCTTCAGATCTAAAGCCCCCAAGGGCTCATCTAAAAGTAGGACAGCTGGTTGAGTCACTAAGGCCCTGGCTATAGCTACCCTCTGTTTCTGCCCACCTGATAGCTGGCTGGGCTTCCTATCAGCGAATATCTCAGGAGGCATCCTCATTAACCTCAATGACTCGTTTACTTTGGACCTTATGTCTTCCTCCGAAAGATTCCTTAACCTCAATCCGTACGCTATATTATCATAAACAGTCATGTGGGGAAAGAGGGCCAGATTCTGAAACACCATACCTATGTTCCTCCTGTATGGAGGGATTCCCGTGACATCCTTCCCATCTATAATCACCCTACCCTCATCGGGTTCCTCCAAGCCGGCTATTATCCTAAGAAGGGTGGTTTTTCCGGACCCACTAGGTCCTAGTATGGAGAAGAACTCGTTTCTTCTCACATTCATGCTTATTCCATTTGATGCTATTATATCACCGAACCTCTTGACTACACCTTCGAGGACTATCATGTCCCCGGGGCTCGATTTCTCATCCCGAATCATTCCCATCTCGAACCTTGCATGGGATGCATATTTTGATTTTTTGGAAGGTCGTATCTTTGGGATCCCTCCCCAGTGGCTAATTGGACCTAAAAGCTGCTGAAGAGTTAGGAACAAAGTTTTTCAAATGGATCCTCAATTATTTTAACTTAATAGGATGATAAAGTCCCTATGGATCAGATAATCACACCCGAGATAAAAGAGCTTGTTAGGAGATATAAGGAAATATGGAGTCTCAATTACGCGTTATCTCTATTAGGCTGGGATATGGAAACTTATATGCCTCCTAACTCCTCTAAGGAGAGGGGGGAAGTTAGAGGTAACCTAAGAACACAGGTTCAAAGCATCTACACCCATCCAGAATTCATCTCACTCGTAGAGAATGCTAAGCCCCAAAATGATGTGGAAAGGGGCATAATAAGAGTATTGAAGAGGCAGATTAAATACTACACGAAACTACCTAGGGAGTTCATAGAAGAAGAGGAGCGTACGACAACAAAGGCCTTTCAAGTATGGAGAGAAGCTAAAGAGAAGTCCGATTTCCAGATGTTTCAGCCCATGCTGGAGGACATCGTGGACCTAGAGCGGAGGAAAGCTGATTATTTAGGGTACGAGGATCATCCCTATGATGCATTGCTGGACATTTATGAGGAAGGGTTAACTGTTAAGAGATGCGATGAGATGTTTTCAGTAGCTCCTCAGATATCAGATCTCTTCAAAAGGGCAAAAGAGAGATATCCTGATAGGCATCCCTTAGAAGATGAGCCATATGATATGGTATTCTTGAAGAGGCTTATAGAGAGTGTACTAACTGTCCTAGGTTTCGATTTCTCTCGTGGGAGAATCGATGTATCTCCGCATCCATTTACCATCGAGATGGGTCTCTATGATATTAGAATAACCGTCAGGTACGAGGGTAAAGACTTTAGGCGTGCCCTAATGGCTGCAGTACACGAGTTCGGCCATGCCACATACGAGATGAATATAAGCGAAGATCTATGGGCTACCCCCGTTCAACGGGGAGTATCCATGGGTGTTCATGAATCTCAGTCCCGCTTCTGGGAGAACGTAGTTGGGAGGTCGAGGTACTTCGTGGAGAGGTTCCATGACCAGATGATCATGGCCCTCCCATTCCTGAGGGACTACGATTTGGATGATATCTATAGATACCTTACCCTCGTTAGACCAGAACTGATAAGGGTCGAGGCAGATGAAGTACAATATGTTCTCCACATATACCTGAGATACAAGCTGGAGAAGGATCTAATAGAAGGAAACCTCAAGGTGAGCGAGCTACCTCAGGTGTGGAACGACTTCATGGATCGCTTGATAGGCGTGAGACCCTCAAAGGACAGCTTAGGTGTTCTGCAAGACATACATTGGGCCCATGCTTCGATAGGGTACTTCCCGACCTATGCAATAGGGAGTATGTTCGCTGCTCAGCTCTATGAGAAGCTGAATATGAGGAATTTGATAGAAAATAAAGATTATAGTAGGATAATGACCATTCTAAAGGAAAGAATACATAAATGGGGATCCGTTTACCCACCGGATGAGCTGATGAAGAGAGCTAGCGGCGAATATCTAAACCCCAACTACTTCCTCTCTTACTTGAGGGATAAGTATCTCTCATAAAGCTCGCTTCTCTTGATTTTTGTTTTTATCCTAGTTGATGAGCAGCTACATACATTAGAAACTCATAGTTGCTCCCAAAAACTCAGTAGGTCATCTGATATATCGTTCATATGAGGCAAAAAATTACTGAATAGTTAGGAGAGAAATGAATTAAAAATGGCATACCTAAGAGTTGCCTAAATTATATTACGTATATACTTTTGTATTCGAACATGAATAATGATCATTACATCACCTTACTGGCAATTAAAGAAGATTTATTCCTTAAAACCGATTAAATTGTGAAATAAGGTGAGAAAAAGCTAGGAGCGAAAATTTGGAACAAATTCATTTATAAGCATGCCCGATCATCATACCAGGGTAACACCCCGCAGTGCCGTCCATATTTCTTCATTTATTTTTTATTTTTGACGTATTTTCAATAAAGAATATTATAATTCGTCATATGATTCTCGCATACACATATGATTAATGGCTCACTTACTACTAAAATAGGAGATGAGTACCATCGCAGGAAGGTGCCATGAGGAGATCGGGGAACCCCTCCCTGCAAACGGAAGCTGTCATTCCAAGCCTCAATGTCTCTTCCACAAGGGGCTTCAATATCCTGTATCTTAGCTTAGCCTTCAAATATCTGTATCCGGAGATCCTCTCACCCTCTTTATAGTAGAGGCTTCTCCAAAGCTCGCTCATCTCCGGGAAGGCCAATACTATCCTCTTGAAATTATCAGGTTTCGCCTTATATGTTGAGAAGACTATATGCTCGGCTCCAGTATCTCTAACTGATTTAATTAGGTCTTTCAAGGATCTTATGTCATCTGTTAGAAATGGAATTATCGGATCTATCCTAACACCCTTCCTGCTTTCTATTGAAGAAAGTGCGTCCAACCTTTTATCTGGAGAAGGAGCTCTTGGCTCTAGCTTTGATGCTAACTCCTTATCTAAGGTCGTTATGGTTACCATGACCCCCTGATAAAGGCCTTCATCTCTCACGAACCCGACCCCTTTGGTAGTTATCAGTACCCTGAAGCCTTCCCCTCTTAAGAGCTCGAGGGACTCCCTAGTGATTCCTAGAGAAAGCTCCTCAGGAGGATAAGGGTCACTACTGGTCGATAATTCTACAGGTATTCTTGGATCTGCCCTTTTCAGGTCTTTTTTCAGCCTCTGGAGGAATTTTCTCTTAATCGTGCTGGGCTTCCTACCGATATAGGAGGTGGCGTAGCAGTACAGGCATAAGTGGCTACATCCTGTATAGGGATGAAGAGAGTACTTCCTTGGGCATGTGCAGAGAGGGCTCTTCCAAGGATCGAAGGGTCTGAGGACATCCATCATAGATCTTCGCATCCCCCTCTTATAGGCACTTCTAAAGGTGTACTCTCCAACAATCCTGTTCTATTCCTGTAAATCATAAGATGAACTTCTATACATCGATCATCTCATTAGCTCAATATCAGCCAGCTTACTTTGCCACGAAATGACTTAATCCCCTAATACATCTATTAAGAGGATCACTATGTATATTAAGCTGCCATATGTATTCTATTCTCGCTATTCCCTTCTCCTTCCCTCTCCTTTCCTTTAATTCGAATCGAAATAATCTTGAGTAAAAGGATTGGAGCTTAATGGAATGTGGAGCTATTCAATTCTAGCCCATTTGGGGAATAGAGCAACACTCAGCGCTGTTAAAACTACGGCAGTCACGATGAGATATGCTGTAGGTGCCCATACGACCTCTAATCCCTTCCCGAATACTAGGAGACCGTCTAAGGATCTCAAGGCCCATGTGAAAGGTATAATCTCTGCTATACCCTTCAAAGCTCCTGGTAAGAAGCTTATTGGGAAGTACAAGCCCGAGATAAATTGTATCAAGATACCAACCGTTACAACAGCCTCGTTGGCTGCCTTTGGATCGGGTGAGAGCTCGGCCACTAGGAAGCCTATCCCAATGCTTGCTAGATCACCTGAGATTATTATGGGGACTGAGAAGATACTCCAATTTATTTGGGGTCTGAGCCAGAGGATCGCTAGGGCTACTAAAATCGCTTGGCTTATGGTCACAACCGCTAGGCTGCCTAGCATCTTACCAACCAGCAGAGACCATCTCGATGCTGGAGACGCTATAATCCTTTTGATAGTCCCTCTCAACTTCTCATCAGCTAATAGAGCTGCAGATCCAACCATTCCAGAGAAGATAAGGCTGTAAACCAGCATCATTGTAACCCAATGGCCTTCAGCTTTCCAATAGCTCGCCTCACTCGTCACATTTGGTCTGGCAATGGAAGCGAGCTTCACATCAATAGGCCTCGCTAGCATCCTCATGAACATTATTATCTGCTCTCTCGTGAAGGTACCAGTTTCAGCCTTCACCTTAGGGGGCAGGTACTTCGTCATGACTGCGAATATCCTCTCCCTATATTCATCTGAGAAGGCATCGACGAATCCCTTAATCATGTTCGAGATCGCTACCTTGATCTGTGGATCCTCTGACGGATATAGATCTATTGTGGCTGCTAAACCGGATGTCAGGTTCTTAGAGAAATCCTTAGGTATTAAAAGAACGGCAGATCCATCACCGTTTATCACGTAATCTTTAGCGTCTTCCAAGTTGGAGAAGGGAATTAGCTCTGTAACATTTGTCGAATTAAGGGCCTTTATGAAGATCGAAGACATGTTACCTGAATCCCTGTTGACTAGGGCGACTTTGAACATGACGCTGCTTCCACCGAACATCGAAGAGAAAAGGAGCATTATGATGAGGGGAAAGGCTAGGGTCCAGAAGATGGTAGATTTGCTTCTGAAGAAAGAGATGAGGTCCTTCTTAGCCATCTGAATTGAGGCATTCACTCACATCACCTCCGAGAGGGGCTTACCTGTTAAGTTGAGGAACACGTCCTCTAAGGTCGGAGTTCTTATTTCCACCCTCTCCGGCCGCATCCCCCTCTCAGACATCTCTGAGATCAGGTGAGGTACCAATTCAGAGGGCTCATCTTCCTCTATAACTAGACTGTCTACAATCCTCTTGGTCGAGTACCCGAGATTTCTCAATAAACGATCGGTATCGGATAGTAACTTAAGTTTCGGGTATATGAGGATCTTCGCTCTACCACCGTATTTCCTCTTCAGATCATCAGGTCTACCTATCGCTATGATTCTCCCGCCCTCCATAATGGCAACACGGTCACATAACTCATCTGCTTCCTCCATGTAATGAGTGCTCAGGAGGATGGTGCTGCCACTATCCCTGAGTTTCCAGATGATCCTCCAGAAATCCCTTCTAGCCTCCGGATCCAATCCCACCGTTGGTTCATCCAGTATCAAGAGTCTAGGTTCATGTATAATGGAGGCTATAATACCTATCCTCCTCTTCTGGCCACCAGACAGCTTGCCTACCCTTTTCTTGATTATGCCCTTCACATCCATGAGGTCGGCGAGGTCATCAAGCCGGCTCTTGAATGTCGACCGATCCATGTTATAGAGGGAAGCTGTAAACTCCAAATTTTCCATTCCTGTAAGATCGTCGTAGAGCATGGTCTCTTGGGGATTGAAACCTATCAGTTTACTAACTTCTTTCCTATCCTTGAGGGCATCTAGGCCGAAGACCTTAATAGTCCCTGACGTTGGATTCCTTATGCCAGCAATTATCTCCATTAAAGTCGTCTTACCAGCTCCATTAGGCCCTAAGAGTCCAAAGATCTCACCATTCTCCACCTGAAAGGAAACAGAATCTAACGCCTTGAGTTCACCATAGAACTTTACCAAATCCTTTACCTCTAATGCAAGCATCTCCCCTCAGAAGACTAAAATTAGTTAATTAAATTATAAAACTTATTATACTGAACCTTAGTTACTTGAATCATTATACAAATTTTGAGCTTCATTTTGAAGGAATAAGGAAGGAAAATGGTTTCGGAAAAATATGAGATGGCAAATACATGAGTTAGCTATGGGACTGGGAAGCAACTCATGGTGGCAGAGAAAAAGTCGACTACAGTAAGCCTATAACGTACCTCCAGCAGAAGCAGGGGTGATACCTTGAGGCCTGCTATAGTGGTTCATGGTGGTGCTTGGGCAATTCCAGATAGCTTAGTTGAGCCCCATAAGGAAGGAGTTAAGAAAGCTGCCTTAAATGGATGGGAGATCCTTAAGGAAGGAGGCTCCGCCCTAGATTCCGCTATGGAAGCAGTGAGGATAATGGAAGATGACCCCACATTTGATGCCGGTATCGGATCATTCCTCAATGAGGAGGGGAGAGTTGACTTGGATGCCTCCATCATGGATGGAGATACCTTAGAGGCAGGAGCTGTAGCCTCGGTCTACAGGGTGAGAAATCCCATAAAGCTGGCAAGGCTTGTTATGGAGAAAACAGAGCACATACTATTAATAGGTGAAGGAGCTCACAGGCTAGCCAAGAAAATGGGCTTAGAGATGATAGATCCATCGGAGCTCATAATAGAGAGGGAATATAGAAGATGGAAGGAAATGAAGGAGAAGGGTTATTCACCTAAACGAGCCTTTGTGGAAGATTCTACTGTAGGGGCAGTCGCAGTTGACTCGAAAGGGAAGTTCGCGGCTGCTCTATCGACTGGAGGGACCCCGAACAAGATGGTTGGTAGGGTAGGAGATGTGCCCATCATAGGCTCCGGTTTATATGCGGACAGTTTGAAGGGAGCAGCTGCAAGTACGGGTCATGGAGAATCTATAATGAGGGTGATCTTGGCTAAATCAACAGTAGACATGCTTGGATTTGGACTTTCAGCTCAAGCTGCGGCAGAAGCAGCGATCGATCTCTTAAGGAGAGTCGATGGTTATGGGGGAATTATAGTAATCGACAGGAAGGGGAACATTGGCTACGCATACAACACACCTAGAATGGCCGTTGCCTACGTGATCGATGGGGAGGTGAAAGTAAGCATTTAATTGCCCGACTATATTACTAGCTAAGCTAATGTTATAATAAACCACAGGTAGAATAGGGAGATCGAATGAGAGCTGCCCTGATACCAGCATACAATGAGGAGGCAAGGATAGCTCCTGTGATACTTAAGGCCAAGAAGTACGTGGATATCGTTATAGTATGCGATGATGGATCCACAGATCTAACTAGAGAGGTCTCACAGAGCTTGGGGGCAGAAGTAGTGAGGCATGAGAGGAATATGGGATATGGGGCAGCCCTTCATACCTTATTCAGTGAGGCACTTAGGCGAGGAGTAGATGTAGCCGTCACGCTCGATGCCGATGGTCAGCATGACCCTGACTTCATACCGGACCTAATAGAGCCAATAGAGAGGGGAGAAGCTGATCTAGTGGTGGGATCCAGATTCATCAGGGGAGGATCTGCCCCAGGTATCTCTCCCCTGAGAAAGCTGGCTCTGAAGATCCTCAACTCACTTGGTGGGAAAGCAACTAAACTTACCATCAGGGACACTCAAAGTGGGATGAGGGCCTACTCAAAACGAGCTCTGAAAGCAGCCTTGGAGGCCATGGAGAAGGGAATGGCTGTGAGCCTAGGCATACTCAAGGAGGTCGGGAGGGCGGGCCTCAAGGTACAGGAAGTTCCAATTAGAGTGAGCTATAAGGGGACAAAACCTTCAAAGAACCCTTTCTTGCATTTCTCCGAACTTTTCACCACCATAATGAGGATAGTTCTGGAGGAGAAACCCCTTCTCTATCTAGGCATGCCGGGCGTGATCTTCCTGTTTATCAGCCTCTATTTCGGATGGTGGGCCCTCTCCCTTTACCTTTCTACAAGGTACTTCAGCATACCCATGGCCCTAATATCAGTAGGATCCCTAATGACAGGTTTTCTCTTGATTATAACGTCATTCCAGCTCTATTCCATATACAGGATAAGGTTGGAGATGGAGAAGTTGAGAGTTGACATAGAAGCCTCTAGGAGAAGGGACGGTGAGTAACCTACTTGAGATTCGTCTGCATATAACTTCCTTCCCTTTCCCCCTCCCTTCCCTACCTCATGTTACTCGTTGCAAAGTCCGTCCACATGGATGATTACCTCCTCAACCCCGAGCTCTCTCTTCAAATTCGATTTAACTTTCTCCATTATGCTATTAACCATTCGCTGACTTACTTCTCTCCCTAATATTATGTGGAGGGAGACCTCCTTACCTCTCTCCCTGAACTCAATGGAATGAACTCCCTTCACCCCTTCCACAGACTCAGCAATTCTCCTCGCCATGCTTTCCCTATTAGGGACAGCTGGGACTATCATCACATCAGTAGCCCCGAACTCTCCCTCCAGCCTCTTAGCTAGTCTCTCCAGCAGATCGCTGGCATTGTATGTCGTGAGTTTGGGATCGATCTCAACTACCGCATCTATGAGCAGGGACCCTCCAACATATCTAGCCCTAACTCTCCTCACCGATACTACATCCTCACAGCTCTTTAACGCTTCTTCTATCTTAGAAGTCACGCTTGGATCTATTCTGTCTAAAAGATCGTTAGCTGACCAATATGATACCTTAATCGCTGAGGGAATGAATATTAAGGATGCCACCAATGCAGAGAGGGGATCAAGCCATGGCAGTGAAGACGAGAGCCAAAGTACCCCTACAACTAGTGAGGTTCTGACAGCATCCCATCCATAGTTTATCGCCTCGGAAACTAGGATCCTGCTCCTCTCAGGTCTTCCTATCATCCATAGAGAAAGGGATCTAGCTACATTTATGATCGAAGTTGCGATTAGGAGGTAAAAGGCCCCCTGAGTCACTGTAGGAGGCTTTATTGGATTCAAGAGGGAGGTTACGCTTCTATAAATGATGTATATACCTACCTCGATGAGTACGAATGATGAAAGCAGGCCTAAGAGGCTATCTATCTTCGCATGCCCATAGGGATGTGTCGCATCTGGGGGCTTTCTGGAGAGCCTCACACCGATCCAAGTAACGGATGATGTTAAGATATCTCCTATGGAATCCAGTAGCTCCGCCAAAACAACTATACTTCCCGTGATCATTGCTACGAAAAGCTTAACCCCGACTATTGCTAGCGATATGATCAGGGATGCTATTGCAACTCCCTCGGCCTTGCTTTTCAAGAGCCCTCCCATTCTAGCTAATTTACTCTCTTATCTTATTTATCTTTATGATGAGAACCTCTCTCCTTTCACGTAGGTATGCCATTTTGAGACAGCCCAATTTCTTCTCTCGTGCCGGCTACGAGGGATGTGAAAAATTTTATCTTCTGCCAGCGCGAATCATTATGCTTAGTATCAGGGATGTGTTCGATGCCTGCAACAGGAAGGCATCTATGGGCTACAAGGTCATAGGGGCCCATATAGGATCTCCATCGCATAAACCTCCGGTAAGCATTTCAGAACTGCTAGCTGAGATGGGAGAGGTGGGACTCGACTATCTACCCTTTACAGGTATGGATGAAGCGAAAGAAGCTGTTTCCGAGTTTGGAAGGCGTTTCCTCAATAGGGAGTATGAGAAAGATAGAATCTTCATAACTAATGGGGGGGCTCAAGCTCTCTTCGCTGCTGCCCTCTCTTCCTACAAGATTAGGAAGGGAAAGATGCTAGTACCAGCGCCAGGCTTCGTGCAGTATTTCAGCAACTCCGAGGAATTTTCCTATCCAATAGAGGCGTACGATTCGCTAGCTGATGATCTAATTAATGAGATATTATCTAAAGCTCAAGGTGCTTCCTCCGTTCTGATAAACTATCCGAATAATCCCACAGGATATGTACCTCCCAATTCTGTTCTCAGAGACCTGTGGGATGAACTGAGGAGTAGGAATATCCTTCTAATAAATGACGCGGCCTACTCTCAGATATATTATGGAGAACCCGTTGAGATAGTTGGCGACATCGTAGTAGATACCTTCAGCAAGACGTTTGCCATCCCAGGCATGAGGGCTGGTTATGTATACTGGGGAGCGGAGGAGGGTAAGCAAGTCAGCACCCTTATATATCTAACTAGCGCTGGGGTTTCCGAGGTAGTTCAAAGGATTATGATAGGGATGATAAAAGCCGCCAGCGAAAAATACTTCCAGGAAGTGAGGAATCACTATAGGAGGCTCAGGGACTTAGTTGTGAGAGAAGCTAGATCGACTGGACTCGATTTTCCCTATCCAATGGGAGCATTCTATCTCTATGCGAAGCATCCCAAGGTAGAAAGCTCCGAAGAGCTGGTCAGAAGTCTACTGGAGAGGGAAGACTATGTCGTAGGGATAGTTCCAGCTACATCCTTCAATGGGGGGAAAGAGTGGTTTAGGATAAGTTATGGCAGGCTTAGAGACGAGGAAATCCCATTACTCTTCAAGATAGTAGGAGAAACTGCTGAATCTCTCCATTAATCTTTGGGAACGAAAGCATCAGATGATCAACTCAGCATAGGATTGATATTACGTAAGCAAGAAGTATTGTAGGCATCATTGGATAAGTCGGGGCTATCCATTTTCCCCTCTCTTCTACCTCACCCGGCTTTAAAGGTAACAGGGACGCACTGAGGACGAACTTCCTCTCTCCATCCTTTAAAACCTCAGCTATGCTGGCTCCCTTAGAGAAGTGCTTAGAATAAGGTGAGAGAAGGAAAAGTGCTAGTATTTTCCTCCATATAGGCTCATTAAATCCCTCGAGTAGCTTTGGATCTCTAGTTACTCTGGCTACATTTATCAGGAACTGAAGCGGTATCAGGAGCAGTACTATCACTTTTGAGAGCAAGTATACTATGAGAGGAGATGGCAGGGCGAAGGTAAAACCTGTATCTGTAACTATAAGGGAAGCATAGGCCAATACGTCCGCTTCTCCACTGAGGGATAACCTCCATTCTATAAGGAGGAGAACCCCTAGAAGCAGGAGTAAGGGATATGCCTTAGATAGGTAAGAAATAGCTTCCCTGAAGTAGTAAAACCTGATTATCATCCCGAGGAGGATCCCCATCAGCCATATATGATCTGGAATCTCCCTATCCCTTAAATCGTAGATGCTGGCAGCTGTTAGCATAGATACGTTTAACGCGATCTCAAACGCCCCCTGAAGCTCCATCGGTAATCCCCTGAGGATCTAAATGATAATTCTTGCAGTGTCGAGCCTACGGTTCCCAGATTAATAAGCACCGTTCACTAGCCCTAATTAGGCTAGCCTCCTCCGATAGGAGGAAATAATGCATAGACATCCCCATCCTTCAAGAGATCATCTAATTCGGGCCATCTTCCTCCCTTCATTAGAATAAATGTTCTTTTATCGGATTTTCCCGTTAACTTTAGCCTAGGGAATTTAGTTTCAATGTACTTAAGCATATCTATTACTCTCGACCCTTCCGGGAGATCTAGTTCAATTTCCTTACTTCCTACCAGCTCCCTGAACTGAGCAAAAACATTAACCTTTACCCTAGGCATCACGATATACTGAGGCTAGATGGAAAAAGCTTTGCGCCCTTTATTGATGCTGCTATATCTCACAGCCCAGCTTATCCCATCTCCTCCATCAGGACTCTAAATCTCCGCTGATAGATAGCAGTACTGGAAGAAGGGAAGGAAAGGGAAAGAAAAAAATAGTACATCGTCTCCTAATCACCTTTGCATCGAATCCCTCTGATACCCATATCATTATAACCTATTCGTAGCGAGATACAGGGATGTATATGAGGATAGCTATACCAACGGAAGATCCAAACGGTCTTGAGGCGATAGTGAGCATCAATTTCGCTAGGTCGCCCTTCCTCACGATAGTGGATATAAATGGAGGAATCACCGCAAGTTCTCAGCCCAATCCCTATGCCCAAGGTGGAGGGGGAGTAGGCCCTATGGTCGCGCAGCAAGTCGCGGGAATGGGCGTTCAAGTTGTTATAGCTCCTTCCATAGGACCCAATGCGTTAGGAGCCCTCGCCTCAGCTGGAATATCTGCCTACACTTGCCCACCAGGGATTAGAGTAAGAGAAGCCATAGAGATGTTTAAGGCAGGAAATTTACCTCCAGCTAGCTCCTCCCAACCACCAGCTCTCGGAATGGGACCGGGTATGGGAGGAGAAATGGGAATGGGAAGGGGCATGGGTAGAGGTGGATGGGGGAGAGGCAAGGGAAGGGGATGGGGAAGGAGGAGAGGCGGAGGAATGGGCTGGTAATCCATCGATCGCCTCCCCCTTTCATGTAACATATGGTTCTAATTCCCCTTATATTTATCTTTTTAAATAAAAAGAAAACAGAAGATATAGAAAAATTTTCAATTAAATACAGACTAGATCACCATAACATCTAATATGACCACCGGTCATCCTCCGGAACTAATGTCAAATTTATTTACAAAAGAACTGACCGATAATGGCAAATGAGAGAGGAACGCCTAGCACTGATGATCACGCTACTGATCTCGCTGGTAATAGGTATAGGGTTCTCCGCCGCTACTCCAGTCTTTCCCTACCTAGTACTTGCCTTGAAAGGCGTCCTGAAGCAACTACCAGAGCTAACTCACGGAATTATAGAGGCTCACGAAGGGGCTGTCGAGTTCGGTGCCCTGATGGCAGCGT
>JAOZGJ010000050.1 GCA_027491785.1 Thermoproteota archaeon
CAGCTACTAAATCACGTGAAGGCTTCCATGTAAGGACTTCTAGGGGAACCTATACGGCTCGTTATATTGTAGGGGCTGATGGATTTGAAAGTAGGGTTTCTAAGATTTCTGCATTATATAACGAAACGAAATGTGATGACCTTGCCTTAGCGTTCTCTGATGAGATTGAATTAAATGTAGATAGACCAGAGGAGATGCGCCTCATCATAGATGAGGCTATAGCCCCGGGTACCTACGCTTGGATAATTCCCCGAGGAACGAGGAAAGCTAACGTAGGAGTAGGTGTCAGGCTAAACAGATTAAGAGAATTCAACATTGAGTATTCCCTTAGGAAGTTTATTAGAGATCTCAATGCTAGAAGAGATCCAAAAATTAGAGTAAGAGGAAGATTCGTACCAGTTGGTGGTACGAAAAAGAGCATTGCTGGGGAAGGGATATTTCTCATAGGAGATGCTGCGGGAATGACCATTCCATCAAATGGAGGGGGAATGCACACAAGCATCCTCGCATCCTACCTGCTCGCCCAATCATTAGACAGCAGCGATCCCATTAGTTTCTATATTAAGAGAGTTAGAGACGTAATATCTCCCATGGTTGAATTAGGGCTGACTCATAGGAGAGCCGCTGATTTCTTGATAAAAACAGGATTACTCTGGAAGATAATCGGTATTCTCCCTGAAGAGATGGTTCAGGAGGTTATTGAGGTCAGAAAAGGTAAGTATTATGCCCTACTCAAAAGCGCATCAATCCTTTACGGGCTTGTAAGGGGCAAAGTCGGTAGCTATCCACTTTGCTGATGGGATTTTCGCACCCATTGCACACCATCCTAGCATCAAATTCATCATAATAGAGCATGCTTTCTCTAGTGCTCGCTATAAATGCCCCTCCATCGGATAGGGACGATATTATCCATTTAATTTCGTCTTGCAGAGTTTTAGGCAGCTTAGGATCTGTAAAAGGGCTAAGTATAGGAACTATAATCAAAAAGTCCCTGTTATCATATGCGGCCGATTGTAAAAGAGCCATTAAAGATATTAAGTCCTTCCCGAGAGCTGGAAGAGATGATGCATCTATAATAAGAGTCCCTGCTGTTTCAGGGAGGGCTTCATGCAATAGGGACCCTCTCTCCCCTATAATAGCCATCAGGATTGACCTAGAAGGTTCCGGTATTCTTACATCTCTAAGTAGGGAAGTATCTCCTGTTTTCAATGCTTCATTTATTAAAGAAGCATTAACACCCGTCAGATGGGATAACAAGGAGGATACGGTCATGTAATAGGATGGCCCCAGATTACCAGCATAACCGAACCATACATCTCCTACCCTTGCAACTTTGATGTTACTCGACCTGAGCCTGTCAGGTGCTTCACCTGTCCAGTCTACTAGAACGACCCGCCTGTACTTAGATAACTCTTCAGCTAATGAGATGGAGATGGAGCATGCGAGTCTTATCGAATCGCAGACTATCAGATTAGAGGAGAAGGATAATTCCAGCAAGCTAGTCTCACGATCTCCTTCTCTTTCCGGCATCTTATGAGGTCTCGGCATGTATGAGAGGAATATTAAAGGAGGGAAAAGAAAAGAAACTAGTAAAATAGGTATAAAAATCCTATGATCCACTTTCAACTTTAATCTGAGTCCTAGGTATATGAATGCGCTTCCCAGAACGACATTATATATCCTATGGGAATCGGGTATCATTAGGCCCCTAGGCGATTCAACGAGAATGAATAAAATACCAACAAAAGATAATAGAAGAAATGCAATATCTCTTGGTGATCTCATCATTTTCCTCAGAAATTTAGGGATATACGTCAATCTCCCTCTTCACTCCCCTTATGAAGGGTTCTTAGGTAATAGCTCAGCTCTCTAATCTTTCTTAATAAGTATCTCATCTCAGCCCTGCTCACTTCACCCAGTAACCTGCTTACTCTTCTCTCATCTATACAGAATCCCTCTGCTCCTCCATCAATTAACCCCTCTATGATATCCGCCTTGATCCCTATGCCAGTTAAATCGGCTATTACGTAATCGAAGTAGCTAGACGATAGAGTGATGCTAGCCTTAACTGCGTCTTCTCCTCCGAATTCGAAGATATTTCCTATATCAAGTAATGCTCCCTCAAAGAATTCGGATAAACTCTCCGATAATAGCACAGAACCAGCGTTCCTTAGATAAATTACTAGGCCATGTGAGGGGAAAAGGGAGTAGAGTTGGAGGGCCCTCTCCCTTACTCTCTTTAAATCGGGTATCTCAACTAAAACCTTCATTCTATCTCCTTCACCAGTTATATTGACCTGTCCTTTCCAATCAGGAGGAACTAAAACCAAATAGATCTTATCCTCTTCCAATAAATCCTCTCTTAAGTTTTCTACATTAACGAGATAGCCATCAACGTTCTCGACTCTGACCATCTCCTCAAGCTTTACTAATATCTTAGATGCTATTGGTCCGATCTGAGGGACTTCTATCAAGTTCTCAATAGATTTCTCCCTAACTTCTGGCTTTTTGGATATTTCCCCATATCCTACCTTCTCCTCAAGCAATCTCAATACTTTCTTCTCTACTGTCTTTATGGGTGGTCTTTCTGATTCCCTATGAGCTTGAATCACAAAGAGCGAGTTACTTCCCTCCTGAATTATCCATTCCATAAGGGTTGGCGTGCCCAATGTGAGCGATAGCTCTGAAGAGATTCTAGCTATATTCTTAGCTTCATCCCCCCGTAAGGAAGGTTCCATCCAGAGATCGTGGGGAACCTCTACCTCTCTTAGGCCTTGAGTACTGGGAATTAGCTTAACTTTTTTCTCACTCAGCTCGCTCTCCACTATGTCCATGAGATCTATGCTTATCCGAAATCTGTCCTTTGGTACTGAGTCCATGATCCCCCAAGTAGATTCCACCAATATCTCATTCTTCCTCCTAGCTGGACAGCATATAGCTAAGCCCGAGGATCTGGGGAAGATCGCTTTCTGGAATATAATTGCCAGATCCATATCCTCAGGATATATCCCTAGGTCCAAGAGTCTCGCCATCGATCTGAGAGAGAATACCCCGCTAATTACCCGTTGTATCGATCTAATTATTCCCCTCCTAGTTGGCTCATCGTACCATACGGACATCCTCCCCTTCAGATCACCATCCCTTAACTCAGGAGCATAGGGCGAAGGCCTAGCTACTGATATCTTTCCTATATTACCTGATATAGAATCTAGTATCTCGCTAACTAGCTCTTCAGGTATAGTGAGCGAAAGGATACTAGACCTGAGATCCCTCTCTAGCTCTCGAACTTTATCTTGAATCTCTTTGTCCAGTAAAGCTCTAGATAGCATGAAAACCTTATGCCTAATGCCACATTTCGATAACAGGTTCGATATATCCTCGCTAGGTACTATGATAGTGAAGGGTACATCGATCCCAGCCTCTTTCACTTTCGCTAGGTTCATTGCCTTAAGCCCGACGCTTACCTCGGATCTAGCCAGTGATTCATCCATCTTTACTATCATAAACTCACCCTCATCTCATCCAGTTCAATCTAACTTTATCTCCCACATCCGCTTCTAGAAAATCAGCAGCGCTTCCCCTAGCTAACGAAAGTTCAAGAAGTTCTGTGCTTCCCCTTATCATGAGTAATCCCTTCCCATTGTAACTAGATGACTTAAATGCCCTAGCTGAAATATGCCCTAAGCTCACTATGGCATTATCCGACCTCACCTCTTCCCATCGTATATTAGTTACTACATTCCCAAATCTATCGATGTTCATGACCTCACCTTCAACAGAACTCTCCCTTATCCTCACTTCCCATATATCGAGAACCTTCATGGATTTCTTCTTGAATCCCAGCTCATCTGGTGATTTACCACATGCAAGCATTGCTGCAATAGGAGCAAATACATCCCTCCCATCAAAGGTTCCTGTTCTCTTCTGAGCTAAGCCGGTCCCCCTTAAATCGATCTTATATAAGTCAAATTCCGAATCTTGAATTGATGGATAGAAGAGACCATTATCTGGTCCAACAAAATAGTGGTTCCTTGATTTGATAATTATAGGGTCCCTACTGGTTCCAACTCCTGGATCAACAACTCCCAAAATTATTGAACCCTTCTCTATCCATTTAATGGCTTGCCATAGGATAAATGCCCCATGTCTCACATCGAACTTCCTCACGTTATTCGATATATCAACGATCTCTGCCCTTGGACATAATGTCCTGATAATACCTCTCATTGCGCACACATAATAGTCATTATTGCCGAAATCGGTAAGGAGGTATATGGAGACCATCAGGCACCTTATCCCATATCATTTTTAATTATGATGTAGATGGGAGGATTTCAATGATGTTGAAGGGAATTGCCATCGGAGTTATAGGGCTTGCATTACTGATATTAGCGCTTTACATTCCTTTCCTAAGCGAATATAAATTCCTACTCCTCTTAAAGATACTTTCAATATTTAGCCTTGCCTTAATATCGGTAATACTGCTCCTAATTGCGTGGAAACTGATTAGATTTAATCCTCCCCCGCCAGCTGCCTTCCTAACTCAACTTAGCTTCATATAAGGTCTCATATATCGGCCCCTTAGGAGTTAATGTGCTCTTTTTAAGTCTCACTTCATTCACTTCTATTTTTCCTATCTCTACATCGCTAATTTTCCTTAAAATTTCTGGTAGATTGCCAAGGTATCCTTTCACTCTAGCTATAGTTAGATGGGGTTCAAAGGATTTAGTTTCCCTCTTGAAGCCCAGTTTAGCCAAGGATCTGTCTAAATTTTTCGCGATTTCTATAAAAATCTCTCTTCCATCGAGCACTCCCACCCATACAACGTTAGGCCTGCTTATCCTAGGAAAAGCACCTATGCCGTGTAATTGCATAGTGAACGGATGATAATTACTAACGATGTTGGCTAGTGCAGATTTAACTAAGTCCAGCCTGCTCTCCTCCACATTACCTAGAAACTTCAATGTGAAGTGGAGGTTGTCCCTCTCCACTACTTTAAGCCTAGCATTGGAAGCTAAGATTTCCCTTTGAACCTCTAATATCTTACCTATGACCTCTTCATCGTCAACGTCTATAGCAATGAAGCTCCTTATACCGGGCACTCACCTCAGCTCCGGAGGTACGCCCTTATTGGGAATCATACAGAGGAACAGGAGCTCTTCATAGGCATAGTACTCATGAGGTTCATCTGGGGGGATATATATGGCGTTTCCCTCTCCGACGTCGTACTTTCTTCCTCCTATCTTAATCCTGCCTCGGCCTTTAAGCACCAGTATTTCATGCTCCCACGGATGGCTATGCTCAGGGATTTTCCCTCCAGCTTCGACCCTAAATATTCTCATGGAGAAATTAGGGACTCCATCTCTAGGGGAGAAGACCCACTTGATGTAGGTAGCTTCAGCTTGTGGAACCCGCTCGAAAGGAACCTCATCAACATGCTTCAACACAGGCTCAGGCATATGTCTAACAACATCGATAACGTATAAAGATAGGGCTCAGCCTCAGAGAAGTGAGTAATCATCATTCATAGATCACCTCCATCATCATCGCCGCTCTAATATGTCATCATACCGATATTAACTCGACCTTCAATTGTTCCCTGATCATCCTTAGGAGCCTATCTATATCAGATGGCATTATTAGCGCTCCTGCTGCATTCTCATGTCCTCCTCCCCCCATAGCCTTAGCAACCATCAAAGCAGATAAAGGAGAGCTAGATTGGGTCCTGAGAGATACTCTAAGTGCTCCATCTGATCCGGATGTTATAGTACCAAAGAAGAGATATCTTCTCGCAGCTAGCTGAATAATTGGAACGATATATGCTGGAACAGTCTCTAACTTCACTAAAAGGGCATCTCCTCCTTCCATGGATTCTACTCTTTTAATAAAATCACCGTATTCCTTCTCTATAAGGTGAGCTTCCTTCTTTATGGAAGGCAAATTGATTAGATCGATACTCTTAGTTGGTGGGTGAAGGAGGAGATCCCTGGATATCCTAGCTAGGTACCCCCTCCTCTCCTTGAATACTTTTCTTACAGCTGAGGTAAAGAGAGCAGAGTAAGGATCCAAGTTCCCGATATCTGTCTCATCAACTAGAGCTATTGTCCTCCCGTAGTTCTCGATTGACGGTTCATACTCCCTTATCAGATCGTAGAGGAGTCGGGCAGTGGACGGATATTCAGGTTTCAAATAAGCTCTCTGGACACGGTTAGTAAGGGGAAGATTTGACTCGTGGTGATCTACTAAGATCTTAGCCCCACCTCTTGGCGGAGGGAGATCTAAGACTATATCATAGCTTTCTCCTGCATTCTTTATCTCATATGGGGCTGTAAATTTGAGCTTTAATTTACTAGGATGCAGGAGAATTATAATAGATGCCGAGAACAGTCCGTCTAAATCTTCGCCATGGCTTGCTACGTAGAGCTTCTCGCTTTTAGATACGAACTCGAACATCAGATATGCTCTCCCTCTTGGCATATTTTAATAATGATTTAAAATATTAACAGCGAAGGTTACGGGATGGGACGCAGGGTAGTTGTAGCGGGTACTTTCGACATCGTCCATGAAGGACACATCAAGATGCTATGGAAGGCCAAGGAGATAGCCGGTGATGACGGAGAGCTTATTGTGATAGTTGCTAGAGATGAAAACGTCAGGAGGTTCAAGGGGAGATCTCCCATAATCAGGGAGTCATCACGGGCCTATATAGTCAAGAACCTCAAGCCAGTAGACAGAGTTGTCTTGGGTGAGAAGGATCCTCTAGACTCAATAGTCAAATTGAAGCCTGATATGATAGTCCTAGGCTACGATCAATGGGCAGGAGAGAGGTGGCTTAAAGAGGAATTAAAGAAGAGAGGCGTTGATGTGGAGGTAGTCAGGCTCCCGAGATTTGGAGATAGCTCCTCCTCTTCTATAATAAACAGTGTCATTAAGTTGTTCTGCTCACCTAAGGAGGCTGAGGATAGACCTAGAGACCTCAAGTGAGAGGTTCTCTACTTCTCTCTCATCCCCTAGATCTTCATAATCAAGTTCGGTCCAAAGCTTCGAGCCAAGCCTGTAGAGATCCTCATCATAGCGCCATCTTTTCATTAGCAGGAACATAATATCTAGAACATCTCTAGAGATTCCACAGGCGGTTTCTTGGTTAGCATCTCTCGTTTCATAGCAAAGCTTCACGCTCTGAACTATTAAGTAGGATAATCCACAGACAAGGGTTCTTAGATCTCCTCCCCTCCAATCTTTTATATTGTATCCCATTAACTCGAAAAAGATATATCTCAGATACCCCTCAGCCCTGCTGAGCTTTCTGATCTTCTCTTTGAGATCCTTCTCTTCCAAAAAATCCTTAATATAACTTAGGAAATTATCATCGGTCTCTAACAGGCATTCATCATGATAGTTAATCATTGCAGTTAAAGAGTACCGGGCGCATCCTTAAAATCCTTAAGAATCACATTCACGGGAATTGAGTATGAGGTGGATAATAGCTTCAGCTTGGCCCTATATAAATGCTGTTCCCCACCTAGGAACCCTAATTCAGGTACTCTCATCCGATGTATACGCTCGATACAGGAGAAAAGCGGGAGATGAAGTAATTTTCGTTTCAGGTTCAGATGAACACGGAACTCCCATAGAGATAGAGGCCATTAAGAAGGGGGTAAATCCAAGGGAATTAACCAACAAGATGCATGATTATGTCTCAGAGCTTTTCAGAAAATTCGGCATAAGCTATGACAATTATACTAGGACAGAGAGCCCTACCCACATAGAATTCGTCAAAGATTTCTATCTGAATGTATATAAGAATGGACACATATTCGAGAGGGAAATAGAGCAACTTTACTGTCCTAATGATAAAATATTCCTGCCAGACAGGTTTGTTGTGGGAACTTGCCCATATTGTGGCTACGAGAGGGCTCATGGGGACCAATGCGATAGATGCGGGAGGCTCCTAAATCCTACTGATCTAATAAACCCAAGGTGCGCCATCTGCGGAGCTAAGCCTATAGTGAAAAGAACAAAGCATTGGTTCTTTGATCTCCCTAAGTTCTCCGATCAGCTTAAAGAATACATTGAAAACAATGATCAGCTCCCCGATAATGCTAGAGCTACATCTCTCGCTATGATAAAAGATGGTCTTAAACCGAGGTCCCTAACTAGGGACAATAAGTGGGGAATACCCGCCCCCTTCCCGGGAGCTGAAGGGAAAACAATATATGTATGGATGGAAGCCGTTCTCGGATATATTTCCGCAGTAAAAGAACATTTTGATCGAGCTGGAAAGCCAGACGAGTTTGAGAAGTTCTGGAGAAACAAAGAAACAAGATCGGTATACTTCATAGGGAAGGACAACATTCCTTTTCATACGATAATATTTCCAGCCCTACTTATAGCCAGCGGCGAAGGCTATGTCCTTCCTTACAATGTTGCATCAACAGAATTCCTCCTATATGAGGGGGATAAATTCTCCAAGAGTGAAAGAAGAGGAATATGGATGGACGAAGCCTTAGCTCTCCTACCAGCCGATTATTGGAGATTTTACATGATATACATAAGGCCCGAGCGCAAGGACTCTAACTTCTCTTGGGAGGATTTTGAAGCGAAGGTAAATGACGAACTCAATGATACCTTAGGAAACCTAATTCACAGGGTCTTATCCTTCATCTCCTCTAAGTATGGAGGAGAGGTTCCTAATGCTGACTTAGATGATGAATCTAAGAGGATGCTCGATGAGGCTAAAGAGCTAGCTGGTAAGATAGAAGCTAATCTAGAAAACTTCAGGCTCAGAGAGTCTCTGAGAGATCTCCTCGAAATAGCCAGAGTAGGTAATAGGTTCTTCAACTCTAGAGAACCTTGGAGAGATATTAAAGAGAATAAAGAGAGGGCCGATTCAACCATATTAGCATCATTCAACCTGCTAAAGGCAATTGCTTGTTATATGCATATTTTCATGCCATTCTCTGCAGAGAAACTTTGGAATATGATGGGGCTTCAAGGTGAACCTGCTAAATTCTCTGAGGCTTTTAATATAATGAAGGGCATCAGAATAGGGAGAATAGAACCTCTATTCCATAAAGTGAATAAGGAAGAACTCATAAGAAAGCTCGAGAAGATAAGGGAGGGGAAAGAAGTCCTTTCATCTATGGAATGAATCAGCTTCCCTTCCTGACATTAACTTTTATCTGAACCTCGCCCGATGCTATGGGATGACCTGGCTTCACCGCCTGTACTATAACGGAATACGTCTCATTATCCGTCACATTCGCCTTCCAAGATATAATCCCCTCTCCGCTGGCATTCGTGTAGACTACATCTGTTACAGTAGCATTTCTACCTAATGTCAATGCTAGAAGCTTAACATCCTTTACGGGCTCACCATTCATCGTAACTTTTGCTCTTACCTCGTCATTCACTTCGGCATACTGTTTCTTTGAGGTCACATTGATGAAAGCATCTATCTCAGGCTTCTCTACTCTTAAAGTCAGGTTGAGGGGAGATCCTCCAAATACATTGAAGAAATCTTCTCCCTCAATGGAGCTCCCATCCAACATAGCTTTTATCTTGATGACATAGTGCCCTATCCTATACTTACCTTCTTCTATGTAAAGCTTAGCAGAAACCTCCTTAGCAGGCTTTAGATTCAAGGTATAAACTGTCTTATTGAGTTCCAGGTCTACTACATATAGCTTAGCGGATGATGGCACACTTGGAAATGTAGCTCTTACCTCTAATTTACCCCCTAAGGGAACGGTCTCTCTGTCCAGATTTATCTGGATCTTGGGAGCATTTATTATGGGCCAAGTGAGGAGAATAACCACGAAGATTAAGTTAAGTAACAGTACGATCTTGGTCTTTGTATCCATGTCTCAATCCCATTGTAGATGGGCCTTTCCTAATTAATGGTTATCGTTGTGAACGAACCTTATTATTTTCCTCTAGGTTCCTATTAAGGTGCATGAGAAACTGACCTCTGGCAAGGGATTAGAGAAGATAGAGAGCCCTAGATACATAATATTCGGACCTAATGCTATAAGTCGCATTTCAGATATATTATATAACCTAGAAATGACCGGCACTGCTATCGTAGTTAGCGGACCTAGCGTTACTGCAGAAATAGCGGAGGATCTAGTATCGTCTCTAGATGGTGAAATCAATGCGTATCATGTAACTACTGTAGAAGGAGGAATAGATGACGTATTAAATGTTATAGAGGAAGCTACGAAGCTGAAGGCAAATTTCCTGATAGGAGTGGGTGGAGGAAAGCCTCTAGATGTAACTAAACTCGCTGCTGCTAAACTGGAAGTTAGATACGCTGTTGTGCCAACATCAGCCAGTCATGATGGTATCGCTTCTCCGGCAGTGAATTTTTCGCTATCTAAGCAAGCTAAACTGAAGTTCGGAGATATTACAGGGAGGATGGAAGCCCCTACGGCTGTCATAGCAGATACTAGCATAATAAACAAAGCACCCGAAATAGCATTCAAATCAGGATTTGGGGATCTTATAGCAAAATTTACAGCTGTTAGAGATTGGGAACTAGCCTATAAGCTAAAAGATGAACCATATAGCGAATACGCAGCATCTATGTCTCTCTTAAGTGCCAAAATAGCGACGGATCATGCTTCCGAGATAAAAGCCAGATTGGAGGAATCGACGCGCATATTGGTCAAGGCCCTAATAGGGAGCGGTGTTGCTATTAGCATAGCAGGTAGCTCTAGGCCTGCTAGCGGTAGTGAGCACATGTTCAGCCATGCCCTCGACATGATCTCAGAGAGGGAGGGAGTTAAGCCAGCCCCTCATGGCATACAGTGCGCTCTCGGAGCGATAATGATGGCTTATCTCCAAGGTCAAGACTGGATGTGGATAAGAGATAAGCTAAGGGAGGCTGGAGTTCCAACTACTGCCGAAGAAGCAGGTATTAGGCCAGATATGGTGGTAAAGGCCCTTATGATCGCTCATAAGATAAGGGATAGGTACACTATCCTAGGGGTGTCTGGACTTACACCTAGAGCTGCCGAGAAACTGGCAAAATCTACGGGAGTAATACAATAAGTAGGGCTGATATGAGACTGGCGATAATGATGAGACCTACAAAGAGAAAAGTAAATCCGAGAGAGTAATTAAGGGAATCTCCTCTCGATAAACCCAAGGTGATTCTGTAAACCCTGTAGATCAGGTAAGTGAACCAGAGAAGGGAGATCACTGTAATAAGGGTGGATATTACTTGGGGGAATGATATTAGATAGGAAACCATCTCTGAGAATGTTCGGAAAATCAGCGATTTCCAAGATCCTCCTTCGCAATTCAGTATTCTACCTGGAGAAACTGTCAATACGAAGGTATTTATAGCGCCAGCTATAGCGAATGGTAAGGAGCATATACCGGCTAAGTAAGTATGTTTTCTCAGCTTCATATTGGACCTCTTGGTGACCTTAATTCCTACTATAGTTGATGAGATTAACCAGCTGAAAGCTGTTATCAGCCACATGAAAAGGAGAAGCGTTTGTTTTGCCTTAATGAACAGTATAACTCTTTCAGTGACGACAGTAGATGAACAGGCCAATCTGATCTCGAGGACCGACAGTGAGAGAGCATGGAAGGCCAAAAAGAGCGAGACAGCTATCAGTGAGTGTGCTACATGTATATTTAGGCCTAGATCCCTGAGCACCTCCCTCCTCCCTAAAAGTAGATCTAGAAGTTTCAAGGGTAATATCTCCCCCTAGCTCTTGCTAATTGATCCATCTTAGATCCCGGCTTATTCACCCTAGGCCTGCCTGTCTCTGGATCTCTCCTGAAAGTAATGTCAACATCTCTGAGGAATATATTTAGACCTTTCCTAGGATCCATGGGCTTCGAAGCGTGACCTTCCCTTCCAGGCGTTCCTCTGAAAACCATTATCCTGTCAGCAGCGGCCTCTATGGTTAGTAAATCATGTTCAACGACTATAACGGCTCTATCTTCCCCTTTAATTCTCCTTCTTATTGCCTTCGCAGCTGCGAATCTAGCCTCCACATCGAGAAAAGCGCTAGGTTCATCAATCAGATATATATCAGCCTCCCTTCCTAAACATGTTGCGATGGCAACCTTTTGGAGTTCTCCTCCACTAATTTCATCTAAATACCTATCTAGAAGCTTCTCTATGCCTAATCTTTTAATCACTTCTGTCCTGAAATATGGACTCGAGTAATTGGAGCCTGCAGCCTTTCTCAGGAGCGATTCAACTGTCCCTTCATACGTTGGTTTCACGTGTTGCGGCTTATAAGATACCTTCACTCCCTCGGTCAGGACGATTCCATCATCGGGCTTCAACTCTCCAGCTAAGATCCTAACAAATGTTGTTTTACCTATTCCATTAGGTCCTACCACAACTACAACTTCCCCAGAATGAATCTCACCTTCCTCTACATGAAGGCTGAATCCATTGAGCTTCTTCGCCAATTTCGTATAGGAGACCACAATCTTCTCCGATATATCGGGAGATCCTACCCTCTGGAGGAAGGATATGGGTTCGTCTCTGAATCTAACGTTATCGTCCGGGAGGTAGCCATCTAGGAATATATTGATCCCCTCCCTGGTGGAATGAGGATAGCTCACTACTCCATAAACGCCGGGCTCTCCGTAAAGTACGTGGATATAGTCGCTTAGATAGTCTAGAACTGCGAGGTCATGCTCCACTAAAATAACAGACCTTCCAGCTTCTTGCAGTCTTCTTATGAGTTTCGCGGCATTCATCCTCTGGTATACATCTAAATAATTCGATGGCTCATCTAGGACATAGACATCTCCTTCCCTTATATAGGCGGCTGTTAGAGCCACTCTCTGGAGTTCTCCCCCGCTAAGCTCCTTTATCTCCCTATCTAGAACTTCTCTCAAAGATAAGAGATCTATGGCTTCATCTAACAGGTTTCTTTCATCTATCTTCTCTAAAACTAGCTTTACTTTACCCTTCACCACTTTTGGTATCTTATCTATTCTCTCTGGTTTATTAATGACAGTTACTTCTCCATTAGACAATCTCCTCAGATATTCCTGTAGCTCCGACCCCCTAAATCTCTTTATGATCTCCTCCCAGTCCGGTTCCTCATCGATCCTTCCCAAATTCGGCTTAAGGTTACCGGATAGTATGGATATGGAGGTTGTTTTACCAACACCGTTTGGGCCCACAAGCCCGACTATCTTCTTCGGTCTAACTACTGGGAGCCTAAAGAGGGTAAATCCATTGATACCGTACCTGTGTACTTCCTCCCCCTCTACTGGAGCAGGTAGATTCACTATAGATATGGCTGAGAATGGACATTTCTTAACGCATATACCGCATCCTGTACATAGTTCCTCATCAATTACCAATGTGCTGTCTACGAGTTTTATTGTATCCTCAACGCCCATTCTAACCTCCGGGCAGTACTTTATGCATTCAAGCCCGCATTTTCTGGGATTGCATCTATCCCTGTCTACCACAGCTATTCTTTTAGCAGGCAAAAAATCACCTCGGGAGGGATACTGCTTCCCTCCCGAGGTCAAACGCCTTTAAATTTAAATCTCTATATCTCGCCGGAGAGACCTCTACAAGAGCCTCCCTTAATACACCTTCAGGGAACGGTAAAGCTCTCGATGCCTCAGCTGCGCCCAGCATTACCGTATTTGCCGCTATGTAATCTCCTGCCTTTTCCGCAAGATCGTATGCACTTAAAGTTATTATACTCTTTGGATTAAGGCTCTTCATTAGATCTAACACTTCCTCGAAACTGGGTATGGGAAATCTCTCTAGATAAGCACCTACGGGTGGTATGATATGGTCATTCATCACAACAGTAGTTCTCTCTGATATGTAAGGAGCTTGTCTCAATCCTTCCAGAGGTTCTAAGGATATCAGGAGATCTAATGTGCCTTCTAATATCAAAGGACTTGAGACATCTTTTCCTATCCTTAGTTCGGTTCTTATAGATCCGTATCTTTGAGAAAGTCCATGAACTTCGCTTTGGGCAAAGTTCAATCCTAATTTTAGGGCTGCTCTTGCTATAACATTCGTAGTGAACAGTATACCCTGTCCTCCAACGCCCGATACTATTACATTAAATTCCTTAACACTCACGCTCATACTCACACCCCTATCTTCTGCTCTCTCCAGTTTAGAGATCCCTCCTGAGGTACTATTGCATCATAGGGACATACCTGAGTACA
Organism: Thermoproteota archaeon; assembly: GCA_027491785.1. Taxonomy (GTDB): domain Archaea; phylum Korarchaeota; class Korarchaeia; order Korarchaeales; family Korarchaeaceae; genus Korarchaeum. Next base: position 14,182 of record JAOZGJ010000050.1, read on the forward strand.
AGCTCCGCATCCAAAGCAAACAGTGGGATCTATCTCAACTATAGAACCTGTATCAACGAACGCCGGGCATGCAAAGGTATTTATACAGACTCTACAGTAAGTACACTTTTCAGGATCTACGACATAGGGCTTCCCCATCCTCCCTTCCCTTCTAAGTTTACCAACTGTGAGTAGGGCGCATTCCCTCCTAGAGATTATCACGGAGACTCCATCTCTTTTCAGAGCTTCTCTTATGGTCTTCTCCATCTCAGCATGGTTGTAAGGATCTATTACCTTGACGTAGTCGACACCTATAGCTCTGACAACATCCTCTATATCTATGGCAGGAGCTCTCTCACCCATTGCATCGAAGTCGCTTCCGGGGTGCGGCTGATGCCCAGTCATGGCCGTTATCCTGTTATCCATTATCATTACAACCATTTTCCTCTTATTATGGACAGCATTGATTAATGCTGGGATTCCAGCATGGAAAAACGTTGAATCTCCGATTAGCGCCACTACATCTCCTCCAGTTGCTAGACTTATACCGTTTCCTATTCCTATCGAAGAGCCCATGGCATGGGATACCTGTTCCACCCTAAATGGTTTCTGGAAGAGGAGCGCGTAGCATCCTATATCACCCATGAAAGATGCCCTTCCAGCAGCTCTCCTGAGAGCGTAGCCAGCGGATCTATGTGGACAGGCAGGACATAGAACAGGAGGTCTCGGAGGAACCTTACTGAGAATCTTGGAGCTTCTCTCATCTATCTTCGCGAAATCTATTGGAAGGGCTATACCGGTAGCCTTAGATAGGCCCTCCAAAACAGTTCTCATAGTATATTCCCCGACTCTTGGCATGTGTCCGGTAAGCTTACCGAGAATTTCGACATCTGGGGCATAGTCCTTTGCTATAGCTTTAGCTCTTAGCTCTAAGTATGGATCGAGCTCCTCAACTACTAGGACCGTCTTAACAGATGAGAGAAAATCACCTATTACTTTCTCCGGAAGGGGATATGTCATGGTTAATTTCAGTATCTTGGCATCGAGATTGACCAATTTCACGGCTTCCTTAGCATGAGAGTAAGCGACGCCCGATGTTAAGATGCCGAAATCAGAACTAGTTGAACCCTCAATTCTATAGAACCTCGGCGATACGTCCATTTGAATCTCCTTCAGCTTCCTTAGTAATTCTCCATGGTGCTTTCTAGCTATGGCTCCCACTTGTAGGTACCTATCAGGTTCCTTAGGCGCAAACTTACCTTTTCCTGGTCCAGCAGTTATCTCTCCAAGCTTAACAGGGGCTCTTTGATGACTTATCCTGGTTGTGGTTCTAATTAAGACCGGTATCTTGAACTTATCCGATATATCGAATGCCTCCTTAGTTAGATCCTTCGCCTCCTGTGGGTTAGATGGCTCAAGCATAGGAAGGCCCACGGCTTCACTGTAATACCTATTATCTTGCTCATTTTGACTGCTATGTGCATGAGGATCGTCTGCTGATACAATTACCATGGCCCCAGCAACTCCGGCATAGGACAAAGTGAATATCGCATCCGTTGCAACGTTAAAACCTACATGCTTCATCATTGTAAGGGATCTAAGACCTGACCATGCTGCTCCCATGGCTACTTCCGTGGCAACTTTCTCATTAGCTGACCATTCAAAGTAGATCCCCAACTTCTTAGCTATTTTAGATAATGATTCACCTATCTCGGTGCTGGGAGTACCAGGATATGCTGCGGCTACATTTAGGCCTGCTTCCAATGCTCCTCTCGCTATTGCCTCGTTTCCAAGGAGAACCTCGAAGGTATTAGCTGGAGCAAGTAGATCTCCCATAAAAGTAACCCCATGCACTAGGGGCTACACTTACTTATAATTATATGAAAATTAATTTACATAATGTTCGGTAAAAATTGGATGAATTATATAATTAAAAAGGCATGTTAAATAACAAATTATCAACTTAATAATCGTTAAACACTTGAAAATGGGGATATTTTTACAAGGAAGTCGATAGATCTCATGGCTCTGCACGGGCTAAAGTACGCGGGAATTCCTTTGAGTCTCAGTTGGAGTACCGCCTCCTTAGACCTTTCTCCTCCCATTATGACAGGAATGATTGGCTTTTCATATAACTCCCATAGCTCGGAAAACATATCGGCTAATCTAAGAGGATCCGATAAGGCTGTTTCGCAATATATGGCTAAAATACCATCGAAATCATCACTCGATAGTGATGCATCTAGGACTCCCCTGTAAATATCAGTTCCTGCTCTCCCCGTTATATCAATTGGATTCGCCGAGCATATACCTCCCTCAGGAACGAATTGCCTCACTTGATCCATTAGATCTTCACTAGGATGTGGAAACTCGATCTTTGTTTGATTAGATAATCCAGCAATTAGTTTTCCAGCTCCACCACTATTGGTCACGACGAGCACCCTATTTCCCTTGATACGTTTCCCTGCTAAGGCTAAGGCGGCATCTAAAGCCTGCATTATATCACAGACAATGGGAACATACTCGTTAAGATCTTTCAGCTTCTCTCTGACATCGCTTGCTGATGAAAGGATAACCACGGGCTTAGATGAAATCGAACTTTTTAAAACGTTTATCAAACTATTTGGATCTCTTATACTCTCTAAATGCATTATAATCGATCTCGTGGATCTGTCCCTCATTAGAAAACTTAATATATCTGATTCATTGATGTCGAGCTTATCTCCAAGTCCTACCACTGTTGAGAGTCCGATCCCCTCCATCTTAGCTAGACCCATCAACGCCATACCGAGGGTTCTAGACTCCGTTACTAACCCTATGCTGCCCTCCCTAACAGAAGGAGGGCCTAAAGTCGCATTGAGCTTGCTTCTTGCATGGAAAATTCCCATCGAGGATGGTCCTAAGATTCTTATATCATACTTCCTAGCATACTCCGCTATTGGAAGAGAGGAAAGGTCCCTCCTCTTTCCAGAAATTATAACAGCTACTTTAACACCCTTAGCTTCTAATTCACCTAGAATCTTAGGTATCCTCTCAATGGGGGAAACTAATATAGCTAGGTCAATATCGTCCGTTATATCCAATACCGTTCTATAACAGCGGATATCATGGATCTCATTGTATTTTGGATTCACAGGAAATATCGGACCTTGAAAGCCATACTTCACTATGTTCGTTAGGACTTCATATCCCATTTTACCAGGGGTTTTCGATGCTCCTATAACAGCTATAGATCTGGGCCTGAATAGATAACTTAAGTAAGGATCTTCCTTCAACCATATTCACCCCATTTAACTCATCTCTCTTCCTCTGATGATACGGCTCTCCAAATAGGGTCTCCAGCATGATGAAGGTTGAGAATGGACCTTCCTTTTTCTTTAACTTCACTCGAGGGCCTCAAAGCTCTCCCTATAGCTAATGCAGCACCAAGCTTCTCGTCTACTACAACAACCAAGTCTCCCTCGGAAAATTCTCCCTCGATATCCCTCACACCTGGGCCCATTACGTGAGCTCCATTGGCTATGGGTTTGACGGCTCCTAAATCAACCACAACCTTCGGAAATGGTAGCTTGAATTTCTCAACGGATGTGAGAAATGGAACGAGGCTACCATCTGGTAGCTCTACTAGTAAGGGATATCTATCGTAATAATAGACCTTGGCGATTTTCCCCTTCCATGGTACTTCAAGTACTTGGAGGGAGATCTTTCTCTTGGTTATAACATCCCTCAGCCCAGGTATCTCCTTCACCGCTCTATCTATTATCGACTTACTCTCCCTTATGGTGATAGCGTACTTGCGCTTGGAGATAAACCTCACCTTCAGAGTAATAATGGCGCCCGGGCCGGGATTCGAACCCGGGTCTGGGGCTCGACAGGCCCCTATGCTAGCCGGGCTACACCACCCGGGCACCGGGTAGAGGGGACTACCCGCCATTATAAATATTTCACTGATACCTTCTGAGGTAGCGCTCATAGGTCCTCTTCATCTTCAGGGAATCTCTCTCCAATAACGGTGACTCGGAAATTACCAGCCACCTTACTTCTCTCTCCGCCATTAACATGGCGAGGTATTTGAACTCAGGTCCGTATCCTGATCCAAGTTCGTGATGCATCCTTTCTCCATACCCAGATTTCGTCGGTTCGACTTCGGTGAAATGTATTACTAGGCCGTTGAGAGTGCCCAACCTCCTCTCTATTTCATCTAGGATCCTGGAGTAATCCTCCTTGCTCTTTAGACAACCTCCCTTCCTCACATGTATATGAGCGAAATCTATGGTGGGAATCACGAGGTCAACGCTTTCAGCCATTATGAGTACGTCATCTAGAGAACCTAGCTGAGAGGGCTTTCCCATGGTCTCGGGTCCAAGCTCTACCCGGAGCCCTTCGTCCCTCACCTCACTTACTAACTCATTTAGTGAGTCTAAAGCTAGTTTTAAGGCCTTCTCTCTACCAAGTTTCCCGTAATAACCTGGATGGAAAGTTACATGCTTAGCATTCATTTTATGAGCCGCTTTAGCGGCCCTTAGAAGTCTCTCAATACTGGCTCTTCTCTTAGCCTCATCTTCTGAAGCTAGGTTTATAGCGTAGGGGGCATGTAGTGACAATACTATGTCGTTATCCTTGGCTTCCTTCTTTACCCAAGAGAGTAGCTCTTCATTCTTCGGTACTGTTCTTACAGCTTGATATTCCATTCCACCGAGCCCAATACTCCTAAGATAAGAGAAAGCCTCTTTCCTCGGAGCATCCATGGGATAGCCAGCGGGTCCAAACCTAGTCCTATCTAGATCCATTGATTATAATTTCGCAAAGGATTGAGATTATCTTTTCGCTCAGCTAAGTAAAAATCCTTTGATCCATGGGAGCCAGCCCATGTAGAAAGGTTATATATTCCATCCAGTTCATATATTGGGGGTCGCCCAGCCTTGGCGGGCTTAGCCCGACTAGGGGCTATGGCTCCACGGATGTGGAAGGGGTCCCCAATTGACCCCGATCTTAGGCGTCCATAGGACGCCTCCCTCCGAACGTGAAGCTGGGCGATCCCCCGTTTAACTCTCCTTATCGGTGATAGGATGGTATGGCTCCTAAGGCCTGATGCCCTCGCGGCGTTTGAGAATGAGGAGATAGCTTCAACGCTACCAAGATACATAAGCGTAGTTAGAGGGAGATCTCTTCCTCTGTTTAGACTAGCTCAAAATATATTCGTTGATGTAGGGAAAGATCCGTGGAGAGCCCATGAAGAAGGATTAAGGAAGTTATCTAGATGTATAACAGAAGAAAACTGTCTAGATCGTGAAGAAAAAGGTATATCTCTGCTTGATCTGAAGATTAAGCTTGCTAGATCACTGGCCAAGGAATGTAAATTATGTGAATGGAAATGTGGAGTTAATAGGCTAAGGGGGGAGATGGGGGTTTGTAGAGTAACCGGTCCTAGGATTGCGAGTTCTTTTATTCACATGGGAGAGGAACCACCGATAACTCCCTCAGGAACGATCTTTTTCTCTGGATGCAACTTTAAATGTGTCTTCTGTCAAAATTGGGATATATCGCAGAATCCTCTCGCAGGCACTCCTGTTGATGAGAATGGCTTGGCTAGCATGATGGATAGGCTCAGGAGAGAAGGGGCTAGGAACATAAATTTGGTGGGGGGCGAACCAACCCCAAATATTCATGTAATACTTAAAGCACTCAAATTAGTTGAAGAGGATTTTCCAATAGTCTGGAATTCCAATATGTACATGAGTAAGGAAGCCACGAAGTTATTACTCGGTATTGTAGATCTCTGGTTGCCTGATTTTAAATATTGGAGCTACGAATGCGCTAGAAGATATAGTGGTATTCCCAGATATAGGGATGTTGTAACTAGAAACTTACTGATGGCCCATTCTTTTCCCCCAGGTGAGATGATAGTAAGGCATTTAGTTCTCCCTGGTCATGTAAATTGTTGTACGAAGCCCATACTTAAGTGGATATCCCTTAGAATCCCTGACATCCTAGTCAATATAATGAATCAATATAGACCAGAGTACATGGCGAGCAAATACCCCGAGATAAATAGAGGCATCTCAAGGGATGAGATATCCGAAGCATATAGGTTCGCAGATGAGCTGGGCCTTAAGTGGAGGTCTATAAGCTAGCAAGCCTAATTGTTAGCAGGATCCTAATACTATCGATACTATCTTCCACTTCAGTTCTTCTATTCCTCCATCATTCAGAACGAAATAGTCTGCTGAGGCCATAGCATCTCCCATATGGAAAGTCCTTATCTCCTTCTCATCCTCCTCTAAGAATCTGGAGTACTCGGATTCATCGAAACCAGATCTCTTCCTTTTAAGTTGCCTCAAGAACCTCAGCTTCTTTGGAGCAATTATAGCGATTGTCAGCACCTCATCCCCGAATTCTCTTTTGAATTCCTCTATCTCTTCCGGATTTCTTACTCCATTCACTACGAAATAGTCGCTATCTGACTTTTTCATCTTTGAAATAACTAGTTTTGCGATAGCAGCCATTCCCCTTTCCTTCCTGAGCTCCATACCAACTTTCCTCATGTTCTCTCGTGTAATGGGTAGCCTTCTCCTCTCCAGCTCTTCTAATAGCTCATCGCTCATCCTGAAGGCCTTATATCCAAGCTCTTCTTCGAGAGCCTCCGTCGCTACATCTTTTCCACTTCCGGGAAGCCCTACAATTAAGACTACTTTACTGCCCAATTTCCCCATCGAGTAGTAGCCCATCCAGTCTCTAAAAAATATCTACCATAAATATGGACAGAGGAGTAGTTTTATAGAAGACCCCACTGCATGAAAGGGGATTAAAGGATGATCTCCATATTGGAAATCGAAACAATAAGTCAGGGAGAAGGAATTGTTCCTTTCACAGGGCCTCCCTTGAGGAGAGCAATCTTTAGAGCTATCTCTTCTCAAAATCCGCTTCTAGCCAAGGCCTTAGAGATGTCTTCAAACAAGATATTCATAGAGGCTCTGCTTAGGGATAAAAGGCAGCTTCCTTGTGGCTTTCAAGATGAACTGGTATATTCGGGCTCTGAATACAGGGGATCCGTAATAATATTCGATGACCGAACGATCACCGATGCCGTGAAAAAATGGGTATATAAAAAGCCCACAATCAGGATAAAGGATGTCCCATTTAAAATAACTGGCCATTCTTATCAGGAGATAAGCATAGAGGACTTCATACAGGATCAGCCATGCAAAAATTTCAGGATAAGATTCCTCACCCCAACATGTTTCAGGAGAGCTTCTACTCCATACTGCTACCTATATCCCAATTCAAAGATAATAGCATCATCTGCTTCTTCTGTCTGGAACGCTCTCTCTCCAAAGAAAGGGCCTGAAACTAGGATAATGTCCATGTGGACGGATTTAAGTGTAATTGAAACTGGATATGAGATCTGTACCACAAAGCCCATTGAGATAAGCGAGGGAAGGACTCTAGTCGGTTTCATGGGATGGGTAAACTATAAGATAATAGACCATCCGGAGTGGCACTCAGGTTCCCACGAAGAGATGTCCATATGGCTGAACACCTATCTAAGGTTTGCTGAATTAGTTGGTGTAGGATATATGAGAAATGCTGGATTTGGTAGAATAAGATTTGAGATAAAGAGAAGATAGTCAAACTAGAGCCTCTATCGGTAGCTTAAACTTATCTATCCTCTCCATGAGAGGGATTCCACTTCTCATTTCTATAACCTTATGTTTTCTCGCTTTGAAGATCCTCCTCAGTTCTAAAAAGACCTGCCATGTACTTTCCTCATCCTTGCATGAGGAGATAGAAACAGTTATCATCTTCCTATTGGGCCATGTATGGACGGCTGCATGGGATTCGCCTATTATCGCTATACTCAGAACTCCCCCCTCTATTCTCTTCTGACTTAAGACGTCGAAGAGAGTGAGGCCAGACTTGATAACAGATTCTACAAGCGCGCTTTGAACAAATCCAACATCATTGAGCATCCTAGGATCAACATCAAGGAGCTCCCCTATCACATGAAACTCAAAGGCTCTCACCATCTTTGCTGCACCTCCACCCCTCTCTCGGGTAAAGAGCTAACAAGATCTTTAAAAATGTTATGATAACTAATCTAATCCGTTTAGCTATGATATAAAGCTCCCTTAATATCTTTCATGTATATTAGAAAAGTTCTAGTAGGTGATGTATAAGTCAAATCAGAAATACTATTGCTATACTTGAAATTTAGGATTTATTATAGGTTTTTCTTTGAATATAGGGTTCTTATATCTAATATAGAATACAAACGTCGTTAGACAATCCCATTTAATGCCAAAGTGAATCTAACAAGATTTATTTTGGCTTCATTACCTACGAGGGGGGGAGGGGGGAGGGGGGGGTTTATATAGTTAAGGTTTAGGCTGCAAAAAATTACCTAATTGCCCAATGAGTATTCATTCATATGCAGCTGTCAGCTCAGAAAAATCCCTCTAAACTGCCACTAACCTTGCTCTCCTCACCATAGAAGCTTCTAACCATTCTATCAAGGGTGGAACTTTTAAAGTCGACCTCCGGCTCTTCTCTTAATAGATCACCTCTCTTTGATATCCAATCCCTAATGATGTCCTTCACGACATTCAGCATTATCTCCTTCCATTCCTTTACGTTTTGCGGATCTATCCAACTCTCCAACTCTCTCTTATCGAGCTCGTTGTAATATTCTTTAGTGAATGTTTCCCCTGTAGGCCTCCTTCCTAGGGAATAGAATATCCATCCTAACGAGATCTTCTGAGATATACTAGCCTCTTCCTTAACTAGAGAGACATCCTCTTCTCTCAACGATATAAATTCGTCTATTCTAACGAGCTGATTGAGATTATCGTACCTACTCTGTGCTTCCTCTTCTAGTATCCTTATGGCCTCTAGTCCCAGAGAGAACTGCTTTCTGAACTCCTCTACGGTCCATCCTCCGAGCAGTATGTTAAATTTTCCTCTGATGTCAACTTCCCCCTCGTAGAGGTAAGGGATAAGCGCTGTTAATATCCTCCTAATTTCCTCCGAAGGTCTCTCTCCTATGACAGAGGTATTCTCTACGGCATGAGACAGGAGCTCCGATACAAATTCCTCCTTAGTTATGCCAGCTCCCCTAACTTTTGGGAGTATCTCCTCCACTATCCTTATCGCAGTGGGCTCATCCAATAATATAATCGGGTTTTGGGCGAAGGCAGATGCCACACTTCCCCCTGCTAACCTACCTAAGGTCCATATCGAATCCACGATTCTCCATTCGTTCCCCTCTCTAATCAATATTAGGGGATCAACCCTCCCTACCTTGGGACGGTCTGGAGAAGGTCCCAGATATATAATAAATCCTATTTTTACGGGCTTTCCCCTAATTACTAGATTTCTAGTTGCTAGGAGGGAGATACCTGCCCTCATCTCCAAGATCCAAGGCGATTCTTCTCTTATGGCACTCGTAAGGTAATCTGCATAGTAGCTCCTCGAGAGAACATGTACCATTAGATCTTTGGCACCTCCCAGCCCTCAACATAATGCCCTGTAAGAATTATATAAGCCCTCTCTTTGAATATTTAGCTTTTAGATATCTCTCTTAAGTAATCAGCATGAAGAGTCATCCCCTCCATTCTAGCAATTTTCTCAGATAAATCGAGGAGCTTTCTAACCATCTTACCATTAATCTTCACAGTCAATACAGATTTCATGAAGTCATATAAGGTTAAAGGTCCTCTAAATCTACTATATCTTGAGGAAGGAAGCCTCTGGGGAACACCTAGAGCATAATCAACGAGAGGAGATGGAGTATTCCAAATTACCGCTCCCACATTATCGAATTCTATCTCATCACCTATTTCGCCAATCACAGATATTCTGGCAGGAGAGATTACCTCGACTGCCTCTTTAACTTCCCTCCAATTACTTAATGCTAGGATCTTGCTATCATCCAAGATCCTCTTTACAACAGGGTTCGAGATCCTTTCAACTAGGTCATTTATCCCCGTCTTGATATCCTCAGCTAACTGCTCATCTTGAGTCAGGACAGTAATGAACGTATCTAACCCATGCTCAGCCTGAGAAATAACTTCCCATGCAACTGTCGAAATTTCAGCTCTATTACCAGCTATGACCACATGCTCAACCGGTGTAGATGGAAAATCAATCGCTACATCTGGAGAAACCATCTTCTTTGCTGTCATGAAGAAAAGATCACCAGTTCCAAATATCTTTTGGACGTTAGGAATTGTGGTCGTGCCGTATGCCATTGCTGCGACGGCGGCGGCACCTCCAACCCTATATACCTTATCTACACCAGATAATCTTGCTGCAGCCAATAGATACGGATTTACCAAGCCTTTTGCTAAAGGAGGAGTGAAAACAGAGATCCTTTTCACTCCAGCTATCTTAGCAGGTACAGCAGTATATATCAGCGTGGAAAAGTAGGAGAAATCCTCTCCTTCAGGAACATGAATACCTATGCTCTCTAAAGGTACCCATCTAACCCCATACTCGCTCTCTCCTTCTCTAACGATGAAATCCTCTATCTTCTGCCTTGAATAAAATTCCTTAACTCTGGATATCAACTCCTCGAGTATGGGAATATCCTCTTTTATGAGGGAGATGGCCTCATCTATAACTCCATCACTTACCTGGAAGTCATCGGGGGTTAACTTAACACCATATAATCTCTCAATGAGATCGGAGATCGCCTCATCTTCTCTGAACTTTACCTGCTCTATCATAGGACGGACCGATTCCATGAATACGCTGAGATCTAGCTCTCTAGATTCCAGATCCACCAAGAACTTCCAAGCATCCTCGCCCTTTAGAACGCGCAGAGATATCACCCATTTTAATAAAACCCGTTATCCTTAAAATAATGGTCCCTTTTATCCATAAGGGGGAATGAGATAGCCATCCCAGAATGAGGGGACTATAAAAATGATTTACCCAGGGGTAATCGACCCCCTAATATGCAAGTACGGGCTCCTTCTTACTATAGGCCTCTACTATCCTCTTTAATCCCTCCACTAATTCTATCTTATAGCGGAATCCGAGCTCTTCTTCTGCCTTAGATGTATTGGCTAACGTCCTATATACATAGTTTTTTATCGGATTATCCTCGTAAATCACATTCAAATTGAGCCCTGCTTCTCTAATCAACTCCGCTATTTCATTAAACGATGTCTCCTTTCCCGTCCCAACATTATAAATACCATATTCTATGTCCGAGTTATAGGCTAGGAGGAAAGCCTCAACAACGTCGCTTACGAATATGAAGTCTCTTGTTTGGCTGCCATCTCCATATATGACGAAAGGCCTTCTCTCAAGGGATGCCCAAACCATTTGAGAGACTATATTAGCAAACTTTCCCTTTGCCCTTTCATTTGGTCCATAGACACTAAAGAGCCTTAAACCAATACTTCTAACCCCATAAAGGTCATAATAGACCTTAGCAAGTCTTTCTAGCCAATATCTACCTTCCGTATAAAAATCCGTCGGGAAGATCTGCATATCCTCAGAGAATGGTGGTTCATTCCCATTATAGAGGGAAGATGTTGAGGCATATACGATTCTGGCTCCAGTTCTTCTTGCATATTCGAATACAGCTATGGAATCTCTTACGACATTTGAAAGGAGGGAGGGATCTCTTTTATACATGGGGCTTGACGACGGCATACCCAAGTGGAACACCGCATCAACGGGAGTTAAGTCAGAGATCAGCGAGGAAGGACCCTCCATTAAAGTTGCGCCTCTCTTCCCCAGAATTCTAGCGATTTCCTTCGATCCTGTGGAGAAATTGTCTATAATAACAACATCGTTTCCATCGATGAGAAGCCTCGCTACAAGATTACTCCCTATGAAGCCAGCTCCTCCAGTAACAGCTGCTCTCAAGTGGGACACCTAATTATCTCTCCGCATAAAGATAAAATAGTAACTGATTAGCTGTGAGGTAAAAAAGGAAGGTTTAGGAGGATCTTATCGCATCAAGTAGATCGTCGGTCATCTTATCCGCTTGCTCCTCAGTTACAGTTAGTGGAGGTTCTATCCTCACAACGTTGCTGAACATACCACCGGTTCCAATTATATATCCTCTCTTAAACATCTCGTTCTTTACCCTCTTGGTCAGCTCAGCATCGGGTTTCTTGCCATCCTTCACTAGCTCGACACCTATGAATAATCCCTTTCCTCTGACTTCACCTATAGCATTAAGAGAAGCGTCCTTGAGCTTCTTCATTATGAAGTTTCCGACCTTGAGTGCGTTTTCATGTAATTTCTCCTCTAGCATCACTTCTATACCAGCTAGACCCGCGGCACATGCAACAGGATTTCCAGAGAACGTAACATTATGATCACCTGGTTCCCATGCCTTATCGACTTCATCAGTTGTCATTGTACCCGCGAGAGGAAGTCCTGCTCCTAGGGCCTTCCCCATGGTCATTATATCCGCTTCAACATCTTCCCATTCATGGGCGAATATCTTACCAGTCCTCCCGAAACCGCTTTGAACTTCATCCATTATCAAGAGGACATCATTTTCATGAGCAATCTTCTCTAGATCCTTGAGCCAACCATCAGGCGGGACTATAATACCACCTTCTCCCATGACTGGCTCCATTATTATAGCAGCCACATTTTCCGATCCTAGATGGTATCTGATGTACTCGTCCACTTTCTCCAGTGTGTAGCTCCTGCAAGTCTCTTCATCTCCAGGGAATCTAAAGCAATAGGGGGAAGGGAGATGTATGACTCCGGGATAGCTAGCGAAATTACCTAGATGCCTCTTATACTTCCTCTCATGGGTGAGGGTGAGGGTTAGAGCTCCTCTTCCATGGAAGGCAAAATCGAAGGCTATCACATAAGCACCAGTTTTACCCTGAATCTTAACAGAGTATTTCTTAGCGAGCTTTATTGCCGCTTCAACAGCTTCCGTCCCACTATTAGCATAATAAGTCTTTTTGAGATTACTTGGAGATATCTCAGCTAATTTCTTGGCCAATTCCAAAGCCGGGACGTTATAGTATATCATGCCTATATGCGCGATCTTCTCCATCTGTTCCTTGACAGCATTAACTATCTTAGGATGGGAATGTCCGTAATTTATGACACCAAATCCGGAGAAGAAATCTAGATATTTATTGCCATTTACGTCCCAAATCTCTAATCCTTTAGCTCTTTCCAATACAATAGGGTAAATTATCGGGTATGCGCTCTGCAAATATTCTCTTCCTATCTCTACACTCAGAGGGACCACCTAAGAAGGCCTAGCTTGATAAATAATAAAGTTAGCTAAGGCAAATATGTTAGGTGAAACAGGATAATATTCCAATTAATGCGATCTCGGTAACTTAACTAATTCATCGTGAGATGGTGTAAGTAGTTTTTGGCATAGGTATCCCATTAGCTAGAAACTATTTTCTAGGTCTGAAGTTCCATAAATGAGAGGTATGCCCTTAACTTCTAGCTTTTCAAGCAAGCACTCTACGAAACTGCCCATCCTGTTTCCAGTAATGAAAAGCGGAGAACCCATCTCTCTAGCCATGTCGAGTGCCTTTGATGCTCCTTCGCATGAATCAGGTAATCTTATCCCCTTTACTTTCTTAGAGAACATGTCAGACCAAGGGCCAGCTACCAAAACATTCCTATAATCAACCCATCTCTCCTTTATCATCTTTAAAAATGCCCATGTTCTACCAGGCCTATCCCTTCTCAGCTGTATAGCTATTATAGGCTTATCTCCTAGCCATTTCATTATCAAGGATGCGCTATCAGGATCATTTACTTTAGAAGCATCATAAAAAACTACATCGAACTTCTCATTCCATTTCAGGGATTCTCTTATCATCGACAAGTACTTATCTACATCCAAATCGAGACCATATAACTTTAGCACTTCTCTACCTATTACAGGAATTTCTGATCCGGGTAAATCGGGATCTGGAGGCAGTACTGAGATGACCTTCCTCGCGTGTTTTCCCATCAAATCATTCAATTTCTTATCCAATTCACCGCTAATTACAAGATCTGCCTTGGCAAACGTATATGAGAGAGAAGATGCAATCTTCCTCCTGCTATGTCCAAACTCTTCCACATGATCCAATCTGACGTTAGTTACAGCTACGATCTGGGGTTTCAAGAATATCTCATTGAATGTTCTTGCGGTATATGGAGAGATGCCCTGATTCTCCATTACACAGAATTCTGTGGCTTCTACATCAAAGAGATTCTCATACAGCCTAACAGGTCTTCTCCTCACTAAGATCCTTCTCTTCCTACCGATGCAAATCATTGGAGCAGCTCCAGTAACCTTACAGATTGATCTCGCATTACTGTTAACGAGCTCATTGTGAATCAATAATGCTAAACTTGTTTTCCCTCTAGTTCCCATAATGGATATCCTATTCCTGGCGATCTTCCAAGGAGGTCTCGCTTTCACTCTATCACCATTTTAAAAAATTAACTAAAAGTATCAGTGCAGCCGATTGTAGTATAAAGAAAATTGAAGATGATAGAAAGGTATAGAATCGACGTTTAGATGAATGTATATCGTATGCTAAGAGACCAGGTAAGGTAGATAGTAGTACAGTTCCGGAATTTATGCTCGGATAACTAAATAAAAATACAAGGAGAGAGCTGGTCGCACTATAAAGGAAGAATATCCTCATACCATAAAATAAAAAATATCTGTAGGCTAGTTCTCCAAGTAGGAGCGTTATGATGAAACTTACGGTAATTACCAAAATGGAGCGAGGGACTAGATAGCAATAAGAAGCAAGCAGAGGTATAGAAAAGGAAATGATCTTGTATCCTAACCTTTCATAGATCATCCAAGCAACTAAAATTCCTACAATAGCTAGGATATAAGCCAGTGTTTCCGCGGTCATCCCTCCTCTCTATTTTGTATATACTTAATTGTTTACATCAAATGGCGAAGTTCGTATTATGCTGTTAAAGACATTAATATTTAATAGTATGAGGATGCTCATATTCATGACCCTTCATGGGGTGATACCTATGTCTACAGGACTTAATCCGTGGGAAGTTGCCCTTAAGCAGCTGGATAAGGCTGCTAAGGCTATGAATCTAGATCCTAGTTTACATGCTATTTTAGCGAAGCCAAAGAGAATACTTGAAGTATCCCTCCCCGTCAAGATGGATGATGGAAGCATTAAGGTCTTCACTGGATGGAGGGTTCAGCATAACGATGCCAGAGGACCTCACAAGGGAGGTATAAGATACCACCCCAATACTAACTTGGATGAAGTAAAGGCCCTCGCCATGTGGATGACTTGGAAGACTGCCGTGGTTGATATACCATACGGAGGTGCTAAAGGAGGGATACAAGTAGATCCTCACAAGCTCAGCCTTGGTGAGCTAGAGAGACTTACTAGAAGATATGCCTACGCTATAGCTCCCATAATAAGCGTAGATGCGGATATACCTGCTCCTGACGTGTATACAAGCCCCAGAGAGATGGCTTGGATAATGGATACCTACAGCATGCTAAAAGGCTATCCAGAGCCGGGCATAATAACAGGAAAGCCTTTAGAGGTTGGAGGAAGCGAGGGGAGAAATGAAGCTACTGCTAGAGGCCTTCAATATACGGTAGAGGAAGCTCTGAATGTCCTTGGAATAAACCCCAAGGGAGCTACTGCTGCCGTTCAAGGCTATGGAAACGCAGGCTATTTCTCCGCTAAGTTCATGCACGAACTCGGCATGAAAGTAGTAGCGGTTAGTGATACAAGAGGTGCAATATACAATCCGGATGGACTTGACCCAGAGGCTGTTCTCGAACACAAGAAGAAGACAGGTAGCGTTAAAGATTTCCCTGGATCCACACCACTAGCCTCAGATCCTGTTGAGGGTAATAAGAAGCTGCTTGAACTAGATGTCGATGTCCTCATACCAGCAGCTATAGAGAACGTGATAACTAAGGACAATGCCGACAATATAAAGGCTAAGATAATAGCAGAGGCTGCTAATGGACCTACCACTCCTGAGGCAGATGATATTCTGTTCCAGAAAGGTGTACTCATAATCCCCGACATACTAGCCAATGCAGGAGGAGTCACTGTAAGCTACTTCGAGTGGGTCCAAGCTAGAACCAGAGAATGGTGGGACATTGACACCGTTAGACAGAAGTTAAGAGCTAAGATGACAAAGGCTTTCAGGGACGTCTATAACAAGCATAACGAGATGAAGATCGACATGAGAACTGCTGCTCTGGTGCTCGCAGTCGGTAGAGTAGCAAAGGCCATGGAAATAAGGGGCATTTGGCCCTAAATATATCATCTTTTTCCATCTCTTCTTTTCTCTCAATTCTCATATATCCTTCTCATTATTATATAGTTAAAAATATAGGAAAAAGATCAGGAAATATTAGCTACAATTTCTTTTCCAGCCTGAGCTTTAACAGAAGAGACAAGCTCTTCCCATAGGTCCTCATTGTACTCGCAGCTTGGATCGGGCCCTAATGGATCTCCATAGTAGGCATATGCTCTGGCCCTGCAGCCACCGCATATGTAGCGATATGGACATTGAGAGCACGCATAATGGTCTCTATCCCTAAGTCTATTAAGCAGTTCGTTGTTCTGCCATACGTTCAGGAAACCATCTTTCAAGACATTACCCACAACTATAGGTAAGAAAACGCATGGCTGTATATCTCCATTATGCTCTATAGAGCAGTAAATTCTACCAGCACCACATCCTCCTAGGAACTCCGCTAAAGCAAAGCCCGCCGAGAGATATTCCTCCGGTATGGAAAGCTCAGCGAAGTGTGTTGGAGCGAGCCTACCTCCTTTATCTATCTTCTTCATCGACACAACAGCATAGAAAGGACTTGTTGAGAATGCCTGCAGTTGCCCTGAGGAAAGTTCCGAGTAAAGCAACTCTAAGGTCTCGTACCTCTCCTTGGGAGATAGATCCAGCTCAACTATATCTTTTCCTCTCCCAGTTGGAATGAAATTAAAGGCAATGAACCTGTCTACCTTAAGCTCCTTGGCTAACCTTATCATATCTGGCAGCTTCTTATAGTTCAATTTCGTCACAGTAGTCGCTATCCCCACCTCTAGTCCAGCATTCTTTGAGTTCTTTATTCCCTCAACGGATCTCTCCCATGCTCCCTTAATTCCCCTAAAGTAATCATGAGTCTCAGGATCCGGCGCATCTAAGCTTATTTCAACATATCTAACACCTATCTCCTTGAGCCTCTTAGCTACCTCTGGGCGTATCAGCGTGCCATTCGTGGCTATGCTTATGTACAT
>JAOZGJ010000078.1 GCA_027491785.1 Thermoproteota archaeon
ACGCTATTAAGGCCCCTATGATCCATAGGGAAGGGGTCTCTAGATAGCCAACTTGCATGGCAATCCCCCACAAGGTTTGGGTTGTTATGAGCTTTTAGCTTATTACCTTTTCTCTATTCGTCATTCGACATAAAATGTCAAAATGTTGTGCTGAAGAGGAAGAAATGATTTACACTGTTTCCGGCACTTCCTCCGTTATATCCCTCTCCCTCAGCTGACGGAACTTCCACCCCTCTATCTCCGGAAGAAGGTAAGGAAGGAGCTTGAGCATCATGGGGGTACTTATCAGGGGCAGGCCAAGCATCTCACCTAGTATAAGGAGATTTATTAGATCTTTCATTCTCGCAGCTTCCTTCCTAGTCTCCCAGTAGAGATCAAAGAAGAAGAGCCCGAAGAGGAAGTCCCTTACAGCATTTTTAAAATCGCTCCACCTCATGGCAAACAACCTCCAGTCCCCTCAGGAATCTCAATAAATCTATGTCACCAGCTCCTTTAAATGATAACTGTATGGTCCTATCGGTCTGATCGCAGTAATGAACCGTAACGATCCTCCTCTTTTTATCCATGAGGAAACCTCTTCCTAAGAAATACTGACCTAGATGACCACCTATCTCAATAGGACCATCTTCCTCAACTTTCATCCTCGGTTTAAGATCTCTCCTTCCCGGTCTTATCACTACCTTCATATCTAAAGCGTAATTGGGGCTGGCGATTACGTGATAACTCTCGCCAAAAATAACGTAAGCCTCATCTCCCTCTCTTCTATAGCTTGTGACATCAGATCCATATATGGTTGCCATTACAGTCGCATCCTCTGGTATTTTGAGGCTAAGGAACCTCACAGTTCCAAAGAGCTGATTAACCGCCTTTATATCAACTTCCCTCATCATGCTTAAAGCCCAGAGGAAGCTTTATCCTTTACGCTCTTAGCGTATGCATGTGTCTCAAATGTATGAATTGGAACTCATCATAGCCATATCAGCAATATTCACCGTATGGTATTTCATAGGCTCTTATTCAAATAGGAAACTTCTAACTAATGTCTGGAAATCCCTGCTGGAACAAATGGAGCAATATACTCCCACGATCACGAGGAAAGAATATGGAGGATCTGCTTTTATAGCAGTGGCAGACAAGCCATCTCCTCCATTTAAGAGGATAGAAATGGCCTTCACATGCCTTCCTAGGGAGATCCTAATAAATCACCTCATATCCTTAGCAATGGGGAGATCAGATCTACTCACAATATCAGCTGATTTCCTTAGGGAGCCTAAGAAAGTAGCTGGCTTGAGGAACTTTCCCGATTTAATGGGGCATGTTTCCAAATTGAAGATCACTCAGGGGAAGCCTAACATGAGACTCATCTTTACCGCTGATCAGGTGCTTAAGGGCTCAGTTAAGAAAGCCTTAGATGCGATCACAGAAGCATGCAGCTCTGGGCTCTGCTAGGATAAAGCTACTCTGTGCCTGGAATGCGAACTCTAACGGAGCCTTTACCTTGAAATGAATTGAACACGTCTGCTGCCTTCTCTACACCCTTCATCAGAACCTTAAAGAACTCGTCTACTCCCATGCTCAGCTGGGCAGCTGATCTCTCTATATCCCTGGCTCCCCTCACCCAGAAGGTCACCATATCACTGTACACTCCTAGTCTAAGGTGGGTGGGTACGGATAATCCCATGGGGAGTAAAGCATAACCCTCAGCCCTTCTGCTTGGGATAAATCCAAGTTCCTCCATGGAATTAAGTAACTTAGAAACGAGATCTTCTATATAGGGAGGGGAAAGATAAGCATACATCTCTATTCCAGTGAGGTCTCTTTCATAGCCCATTTCCATCTCACCAACTGGAGAGACTACAATAAAAACATCAGGATCTTGCCATACTTGTCCACCTGCTTAAGTAACAATGTTAGGTGCCCTCCTAATACATACGGAAAACACTTCTACTATTAGAATAATCCTTAAAGGGGAATGTAAGTTGCCCATCATCGCTAAAGAGCTTGGAGACGCTTCTAGTGGCAGAAAATGTAATATAACGGCCTGAATCCTTGACTCAGATGTCTAATTTTCAACATAACGGGAAAATTAAACGGAGCACGCCAAGTAAAAGTTAAGCCTTTTTAAGCAGCAGGAACCTTAATTAAGATCCAGTTGCCCTTAAGGCGGTGATTTGGTTGAAGGGCTATGGTCTCATATACTGGATAGACCTTTCAACGGGAAAGCAGAGGAAGGAACATGTCTCTGATGACCTCTCTTGGAAATTTATTGGTGGTAAGGGGATTGGAGCTAAAATTCTCTATGACATAACAGATGCTGGAACAAACCCGCTTGGCCCGGAGAACCCCTTAATTTTCGCTATAGGCCCATTTACTGGGACAGCTGTTCCTTACTCCGGTAAAGGTACTTTCATTTTCAAGTCACCTCAAACGGGAATAATTGGAGAATCCGTGGTAGGTGGAACATTTGGAGCTGCCTTTAGATGGATCGGAGCTACAGCCATGGTAATTACGGGTAAATCGGAGAAGCCTGTTTACCTCGTGGTCAGGGAGGATGGAATTGAGATAAAGGATGCTAGCCACCTTTGGGGAAAGACCATTTATCAAACAGAGGATGAACTCAAGAAAGAGTATGGAAGAAGCTCAATAGCATCTATAGGACCTGCAGGAGAGAATTTGGTGAAATTTGCAGCAATAGGTAATGAGAAATGGAGGCAAGCTGGGAGGACTGGAGGAGGAGCTGTCATGGGATCAAAGAAGCTAAAAGCCATCGTCATAGATTACGATACAATGAAATGGGACGCAGCCGATCCGGATGGAGTAAGGAAATACACAGCAGAGGAGATAATTCCAAGAGCTAGGGAGGAACTAAAGAGCTACTTTGAGAGGGGAACTCCTGGTTTAGTAGAGTTAGCTAATGAATGGGGCTTCTTCCCAAGTTATTACTGGTCTAGAGGCTCTGTCGAGGGATGGGATAGGATAGCTTGGGAGGCAATAGAGAAGGAGGTATTCGTCCACGCTAAGGGGTGCTTTGGCTGCCCGACACCTTGTGGCAGGTACAGCAAGGTTAGAGAGGGAAATTACGCTGGAAGCGAGGTCGAGCTGGAATATGAGACCATTTACTCTATAGGGGGACTTGCAGCTATAACAGATATCAAAGCGATAGTGTGGCTTAACGATCTCATAGATGGCTTGGGAATGGATACCATAACCCTAGGTAACATATTTGGCTTCGCCATAGAGGCATATAAGAGGGGTAAGCTCGATCCAGGATTTAAATTGGATTACGGAGATCCTGAATCGCTCTACCGACTTACTGAGATGATAGCTAAGAGGGAAGGAGTTGGCAATATATTAGCTGAAGGAGTTAGAGCGGCCTCAGAGAAGCTCGGGTTGGAAGATCTAGCCATTCACGTTAAGGGGCTCGAACCAGCTGGTTACGATCCTAGAACCCTTAAGAGCATGATCCTCAGCTACGGAGCATCATCTAGAGGAGCCTGCCATCTCAGGTTCATGGGATACTACGCTGACATAAAGGGACTTGGAGGAGATAGGAAAACGATCTCAATGGATAAAACAAAAGTTTTGACTGATTTGGAGGAGAAAGGTGTACTGGAAGATTCCTTCGTGATATGTAAGTTCACTAGAACCCTCATAGACTGGGAACAGATGGCCAAGTACTATACCCTAATAACTGGTAAGGAAACAAGGGTAGAGGATTTAAGGAACGCCGCTAGGCGCATAATAAACTTGGTTAGGATGTACAATGTGAGGCTCGGTATAAGGAGGAAGGATGACAGACTGCCGAGGAGGCTCTTTAGGGAATCGTTCATTCATAACGGAGAGGAGAGGAAAATAACGGAGGAAGAGCAAGAGAGGTTTCTAGATTACTATTATGAGATTAGAGGATGGGATAAGAACGGTGTGCCTAGGGAGGAGACGCTAAGTAAGTATGGGCTGAGGTAAGTCCCACCTTATTATCTATTTTATTTACCTAAAACTAGCTATTCTCTAAATTGAAAGCCCAGCCGATTACCGCAATTGGCTATTGATCTACACGTAATGGCCAGCAGCTCCACAGTATCAAGTTCAGCAAATTCCCTCGATTCAAGCTTGCTCAAGATGTATAGCGAACCTATATCCATCTTATCCTTCTTCCACCAACATATTGAGGCATATTTCACGATTAGAGCTGAGTTTCCTTTTAACGGCTTATAGCATAGAAATATGCTGTTAATGTTGAACAAGAATCGTGTCCCCTATACTCATCACAACCGTGGGAGAGCGGCAGGCTTATGTACGGCTCTAAGCTAGTGAGCATTTCTCAAGATCTTTTTCTGATTAGCTCTATTCCTTAGCCTCTGCCTGAGAAGAATTACAGCCATCCTGCTGAGATTCCACTTCCCATGCCTGTTATAGAAGATATAAGTATCTTCACTCAACTCCTCTAAGAATGAGAGGATTAGGGATTCTATATCCACCTTGTCAAGTACAACATGGTATCCCAAGGCCAATCCCGACAGGAAGGTCCCTGGAGTTAGATTTTCCCTGAAATCTCTCATGCTTAGCACATGAACATCAAGGAAGGGAAGATCTAACTTACGAGCTTGAGATGATATCTCATACTCCAAGAGAACCTTCTCCCTTGGAGTCATTG
>JAOZGJ010000081.1 GCA_027491785.1 Thermoproteota archaeon
TGGAGAACGCTATAGGTGTGTTGATATTTGGATTGATTGCTTTGATGATCTTGGGACTGTTCTTTACTGCGCAGGCTTCCCTCTTCTCTACATCTTCCATAGTTAGAGAGAAGGTAGATTTTGAGAGGGCTAGATCAGAGGAAAGCGTCTCAGTAAGATGGCTCGCTGGTGACGAAATACTAATAACAAATAGGGGATCAAGGGACCTGACCTTAAGGTATCTTTACGTATATTCCAAGGGATCCAGAGTTCCTACCAGCTATGTAGAGCTGAATATGTCCTTAGAGGTAGGAGAGAGCAAGATGATTAACCTTACCTCCCTAGGGTTCGGAGATATTGAGATCGCTAGGGTAGATGCTATTACGGACCTCGGCCTAGTATTCTCATCATATAAGCCAAACAGGCTAATGAAGGGAATAATAGGAGGTTAGAGCAGGATGAATGAAGCCATAGCACTTCTCATCTTCGGAGCTATGCTCATAATACTCCTGTTGACTTTCTCCTATGCCCAAGTATCACTAGCTAACCTATCAGCGAAGTTAAGCAAGAGGGTGAGCTTAGAAAGGGAGAGAAGTAGGGAAGATCTGAAGGCTGCATGGGCTGGGAGCTACCATGTGATACTAAGTAATGATGGAAGCAGGGATGTCATGCTGAGCGACATATATGTATACGTAAATGAATCTAGGATACCGATATACAGAGGAGATCTAAATAATGAACTTCTCAAGGCAGGATCATACAAAATGATATCTCTCCAGAGGTTTGGAGCAAAGCCTGATCTTGATAAGGGATATGCTCGGCTTTTCAGCACGGATCCATCCACATATTTCATTGATAGGCATTTCCTCTCTGGAGATGAGCTGGATTTCGGGCCGAACGGCTACTCTCTCCATAGAGGTCCAGGATCTGGTGACCTAACGGCAAGTCTTAATTTAGGTCGATCGAGGCGATGGAGCTTATGCTCTTGGATTAAGGTAGAGCCCGAAGCAAGCAGAGATCAGGTAATCGTAGAAGCGAAGGTAAGATCAGGTGAGAATATCGAGCTATATTTTAGTGCTACAAGGTCAAAAATAGAAGCTGCGATCGGATGGGTAGTACTCTCCCCAGATGGGATAGATCCTGCTTCTTGGAATCATTACTGCATCATCATTGAGGAGCATATGCCATTTCTGTATAAGGCGTCTCTATATGTGAACGGCGCTCTAAAAAATAGTACTTATATCTTTATTCCACAATACTGGCCCATTAAAGTGGAGTCGATAATGTTAGGGGATCCAGGTATAGATTATTGGGTAGATAACCTCTTCATAGCTCCAGTAGCTCTAAGCAACTCGCAGGTAAGACTATTAGCTGCCAACGGGAAACCTCCCATGAAATATGTTGAATTTCCTTTCGATTATTTAGTCAACAATATTACGAGGATAGACGTCGTTACAGATTTAGGGATAATCCATAACTTCACTCGCATTATAAAAGGTTTCCCATCGCCTTCCATGAGCGGGGAATGTAGATTAATTGGAACTAATCCCCTATCATTAGACTGCGGTAATGTTGCTCCCACAAGCTACATACCATTGGAGATACCTGGTAATCATGCGGGCTTCTATTTCCTACAATATAATAGATGGATTAGATATTGGAATATTACCAGCTATGTTACAGGAGTTCAGCTCATCTACGATCCCCACAGGGATGTAACCACCGTGAACATGAGCGGGGGAAGAGGAATCCAGCTAATATCTACTTTAGATTTAGTTAATAATTGGAGAGATGTTGAGGCTATGCTTGGAAATAACATTACTTTTAGTTTAATTAATGTCAAAGATGGAAATAAGATAAAAGTCAAGGTGAGGGTCGAGTCTTTAAGTCTCATCGATCTAGAAATGACTGATGATGAGGTGAGAGGAAAGGTCATCTGGGCGAATGGAGATCCCTACATACCTAGGGGGGATTGGGAGTATATAGATATTGTAGTACTGGAGACGGGGGATTCTGCAGTTATAAAGCAGGATGGAAGCTTTCAGGTAAATCTAAGCTCATCAAAGCCCCAAGTTACTTTGATGATATTCCTTCCCGATTATGGATTACCTATCTTTCAAGGTTATATGGTCCCATTCTCTGGGACCTATGTTGTGGAGAGGGGAGGAGGGTAGTGAAATGATATTTGTTTTGAGGAGGAAGGATCCTCCAAAGACTTTGACGGTAGCTCGGGAGAAGGAGGAGAGTAAGAAGGAGAATCCTGATCTCATATATACATTTGAGATACCCTACACAGGTAGAGAGGTCCATATAACCCATAGAGAGGTATTCGGTGGTAGGGATCTACTAAGGTTCGAGGGTATAGGATTCTCGAACATATTGAAGCGCTTCGATGACGGCACGCTTCGCTACTTAGTGAACGAGTGGAGTGTAGATAGGAAGGAGAAAGAGGTAATTAGCCTCATATTATCGGATATAATGAGATTTCAGGAGTACTACTATGATGATCTGGTTGCCGGTAAACTTGAGGGTGTCATAGAGAGGATTGTGAGGAACCATGGGATTGAGATGGAGTTCAAGTTCAACAAGGATAAGATAATGTATTACGTGATAAGGGATACCTTAGGATTTGGGCTGATTCATCCACTCATCTACGATCCTCACATTACTGATATAGACGTGAAGGGGACGGATTTCGTGAGAGTGAAGGTAAGGGAATTCGCTGGTAGATGGATAGATACAAATGTGAGGTTTCCAAGCGAGGTTGCTTTGAGGCAGTTCATATCGAGGATAGCTTCCCTCTATGGTAGGGGCATAAGTGAAGCGACCCCTATGGTCTCATTCGTATACAGGAGCTTGGAGAAGCGGATCAGGTTCAGGGTAGCTGCTAGCTTAGGCGGGGTGAAGAGCGATCAGACGACAGTACAGGTCAGGAAGTTCCCCGTGAAGCCCTTCCTCTTCAACGACCTCATAAAGCTAGGTACCCTCTCGCCCGAAGCAGCTGCCTCAATATGGCTCTTGGTCGATCTAAAGGGAAAGATAGCTTTCTCAGGCCCAGTAGGTACCGGTAAGACTACACTGCTTAATGCAGCCCTAGCCATGTTCGATCCTAGGAAGAAGCTCGTGACCATAGAGGATATAGAGGAACTTGCTCTAGATTTCAAGGGGAATAGCTGGGTACCTTACTATGCCAGAGGCGGCGAGTTCTACGAGATAGTTAAATTCGCTTTGAGGATAACGCCGGATCTGCTGATATTGGCTGAGGTATTGGGCAGGGAGTTAGGAGATGTGATAGCCTCTCAGACAGGCCATGGATTAGCTTTCACCATACATGCGAACACCATAGAGGAGTTCCAGATGAGAGTCAGAACGCTACTTAGGATGTATTATGGAGAGAACGCTAGCGAGGAGCTAATAGATCTAGTCATGAGAAATCTATGGACAATAATATTCATGAACATCAGGGAAGATAGGAGAATTCTGGAGCAGATGTATATGGTAGATCCTGAAAGCGGTGAGTTCTACAAGATCTACGATTATCCTGTGAACTTCGACCTCGACAACTTCTTAGAGCAGGTTTCTGTCAGGACAAATAGGGGGATTGAGGAACTCGGCAGGGAGTTCCTAGATAGGGTCAAGTTCATAGAGGACCACATGGATGATGAACTTGAGGATCTCTATCCAGCCCTCGTAGATTGGTACAATAGCAGGTGATTTGATGCAGCTAACCCTCGAGAGCATATCTCTCATAGCCATCTCCCTAGCTGCTCTGGCGGTAGTATCTGTTATATTCCTCCAAGTACTCTCCATTAACATTCAAGCGTTCAGGCCGAGCGTGATAGCTAAGGTTCACGATGTGGAATACGTTAGCGATTCGAACTCGACATGGTTCCTTCTATCGGTTACTTACGGAGATAAGATAAGGAGCGTAGAGGTCCGTACTACATCAGGATCATGCCCCCTAGTATATAGGGAGGTTTACACGGAGAGGACTTGGGAAATATACGGCTACTGTAGGGGGGATATGAGGGGAGGCATCCTACTAATAAAGGTCGTAGGTACTGGAAGCGAATCCACAATAGGCGTGAAGGCTTAACTAGTTTTTATGTATAAGTAAAGGCATATTAGTATAAGTACCATCTAATTTACCCTATTATCATTAAGCTGTCTCGTATTTTTCTACATTTTTTGCCTTTCCAAGCTCTTCTACTCTCAAACGGAGTGGAAATGCGAGTTAATTTTATATTTCCCATGTAGTTAATTATTTGAGGGGTGTATAAAGTATGCAGTTATCTGTAGAAACCGTGGTGTGGGTGGCTTTGGCCCTAGTAGTAGTGGCTGTGGTCGGGCTATTCCTCATGGGGAGCGTTGTGACTTCATCCCATCAGACCTCCCAGAAGTTCTATGTCAGATTGATAAGCTCGCAGTATTCGCAATCATACGGAGGCTACATAGTATCTTTGAGGGTAGTGAATACCGGTGAGGCTGGAGCCACTCTCAATAGCCTTGACTTCAGTGCCGTAGGATTTACATATACTGGTACTGGAGCAATAGACTCTGATCTGAATGGTAATTTCGGTGATCATACCAAGACAGTAAATCTGGCCCCGGGGGATTCGGCGGATATATCAATAGGAGTGCACAGCAACTACGTAAGTGGAGATAAGGCTCTCATTGTAACGGCTCACTTCAGCGATGGAAAGACCGCTACCTTGACCGTCGATATACCGTGAACTATCCCCCTTGCTTACATAATCTACTTTTCTTTTTCTTCCTGAGCGGTGTACCTTACATTAGGTGCGGAGATTTCTCGTAGTTTTCAGCTTACCAACCTATCCTATGGAGTATTTATTATCATGATGGCCAGTGTAAGAATAGGTAGTGCATCTGCCTGTAGGTGACTTGGTTGGAAGAAACGATTTCTAAGGTCGTCTTAATAAGTGTTGTGCTCATTGCCTTGGCCTTAGTCTTTGTAGCTTTCGTTAGAGCCCAATCCCAATACCAGGAGGCGGAGATTCATGAGAATAAGATAATAGCAAATGCCAGTAGGAAAACCCTTGCCTTGCTCTACTGCTTCACGAATGCTACCAGTGGTAACACGATGCTTCATATATACAACTATGGTAGCTCTAACTATACTGCTAGGCTCGTCGTATTTCATGGAAATGAGATCCTTTTCAATGGCTCAGTGGAGTTTCCAGCTAAGAAGATGAAGGTAATAAGCTTAAGCCCTCCAGCAGGCAATCCATCGGAGTACAAGCTCGTTATAGTCTGGCTAGAGTCAGGTGAGCTGGAAGTTGTTAGGTGCCTTGGCGAATAAGCTTGAAGCTAGAGGGGTATATAATGCTGAGATTAAGCTGAAAAAAGCCTTTAGGAGGATACTCTTATCCTCGATCCTCTTGATAGTATTAGCTTACATAACTGGCTACTACATCCTCCTCATATTGGTGGTAATAGCAGGTCTCCTCTTCTTCCTAGGTATATTCGCCTCGGGAAGGGATTACGGTCTTATAAACAGGGAAGCCATACTCTTCGTTGTCCACGGTTTCATCTTGGCCTATGCTGGCTTTGATATAACTGCAATCTTCGATAGGCTCGCTAAGATGAAGGAGTATGAGGGGAGCTACATATTCAGGAGGATAATGGGTTATTTTTACTTCACAGGCATGGACATAAAGAGCGCCATAAACAAGGTAATCCAAGAGGAGAAGAAGCTCGGAGTGAGCTTCAAGACATTTCTTACTGGAGTGTACAGTGGACTAATGACGGGAACAGATCCTAAAAGCATGTTCAGTATGATAATACAGCAGGCGTTGATGGAGAGCCAGAGGGATATAGAGAGGTTCAGCGATTTCATAAGTTCATTCCTGAGCGGTCTTATGCCCGTGATAATAATGCTTCCTCTTCTAACTGTTTTACTCGGAGGTGTGGCGAATCTGGGACTGCCCGAGAGCCTCTTTCTGAACATAGGTCTCGGATTAATGGTAGCCCTCATATTCCTCTTCTCTGAGAATAAATTCCTCTACTATCCCGAGACGATAATGCTAAGTCCAAAGACGCTCTTTCTCCAATCCACTGCAGCGATTGCAGTAGGATTCGGTCTCTATTCTTTAATAGGAACCTCTTCCCTTTTCTTCGCTGCCCTCACATTCTTCCTAGTTGGATATTACTCAACTAGGAGATACATCAGGGTGAGGAAGGATGTCTATTCCTTCTTACCAGCATTCCTAGCGGACTTGGGTGAGAGGATAGGCATAGGACAGACATTCGCAGAGGCGGCGACTTCTATGTCCTTAGACGTTTACGGAGAGTTTTCCAAGGTATTGAAGTACAGCATCGGCAACCTCCTCATGATAGGTAATATACCCTTCAAGAGGGAATATGATGGGATATTCGCCTATAGGATGTACAAGAAGCTCATAACAGATTTACATAGGGGAACCTACGGATACGAGGCCCTCGCTAACATAAGGAGTATAATATCCCTCATGTCTACGGTTTACGATAGAGTTAGGTGGACCCTGACTACCTATAGCTTCATAATAGCTGTTAGCCTCTCTTTAGGTATGTTATTTGTAGACTTCCTCTCTTTCATAGGAACTAAGGTTTCACAGAGCTTGGTTAACATGGCCCAAGTACCTGGTGGGTTATCCGGTATGCTAGCCCTTCTATCATTCTTAAGTGTCAAGGGATGGGCTGTCGATGTCTACATAGTATTTTCCGTCATATTTATCATAGCATTTGGTATATTCTTAAGTAGCGTCTCCGATGGGACGAGACATGGCAATATTCTAAGCGTGCTTTATGCTGTATTAACTATGGCCGTTATCATGGCAATTCACTACATAGTTTCTCCCGCTTTGTTCAGCGCGTACCTATAATAGGGTGTTATTTGCGGACATCACACGTGTAGCTCTTTTTCCTCCTTACTCTTTTCCCCATATAGGAGCTTATTAAGATTAGAATCTAATCTTTCAAGGATAATCGTTGCTTCTTTTACCTTGCCTTTGGATATTAGATCCTTTGCCTTTTCGAACTCTTTTAGGTATGATTGAAGCATCTCCTCAGTGAAGTCTTTCCCAGCACTCGTCCCCAAGTCACTCAGAGTATCCCTTAGAATCTCTAGCTTAGCTCTTGTCTTCTCAAGGAGATCGTATGATGGCAATTTGAGCAAGAGCTTGTCACCAGAGATCGAGACCATCCCCTCATCCTCTAGGGTATTCAAGAACCAATCCCTCCAAGTCTTAGGTATGAAGTTCAGCTCGCTTATCGTCATGCTTCCCTTCTCCAGGAGAGATCTCAGGACTTGCTCTCTCCATTGGGGATAGAGCTTCAATACTGTATCTACTATCTCAGAGAATGAGTACACGGGAGTAGGTAGTCCTCTGGATAATCTCGATATCCTAAGGGCATTTATGAACCCTCTTATGAAATCCTCCTCACTATCTGAGGGTACATCGATCAAGGAAACCTTAAGATTCTCAGGAAGCTTGCTAAGCTCTTCCTTAAGATCATCTAAGAGGGCACTAAGTCTCTGCATTTTCTCGACGGCTTCTTCCACCATCTCTACATCATCAGAGTAGTAAAGGGTCAGGGGTGGCTTGAGGTTACTTGCTCCGATCAGCTTAATTACCTCTGAATACTCTCCCATCCCTTTATCTGATAATTCGCTTGAGATATCCTCCTTAGTCCTCTCTATCTTTATGTCTAGGGATATGAGCTTATTTGCCAACTGATTTAGCAGTTCTCCCTCCCTCTTGAGCTCCTCCATGTACCTGAATGGAGCACTCAATTTTAAGTAAGTCTCCTTACCTCTATATTTTACAAAGATATATGCTAAGTCCTCCTCAATGGCCGAGAATTCCTCTAGCCTAATGTACCTGAGTCCTAGGAAATTCAGTTTTCTCCTATGTCTCTCGATGATTTCCATGTGAAGGAGTAGATCATCCAGAGTGTTTTCTGTGACCTCATAAGGCCCCAGTTCTTTTGTAACGTTCCTTTCTGCGAATAATTTTCTCAGATCTCTCCTCTTTAAGGTACTCTTCCTTCTCTTCAATAGGGATGGGAAGTTCTCAAGCAACTTCTCAACCTGAGCTGCATCCTTAATAGATTCCATCGATTCTATCTCCTTAATTAGCTTTCCAGATATACCTCCGCTGGATTTATCTAATTCCCTCCTAATAAGCCCCTTAAGGTTAGACAGTAATCGATATCTCGATTCCTCTAGCTCTTTGGTCATATCCCTTATTATCTTAGACAGCCTCTTAGCTGGTGATTTTCCGCCGAACAGTTTCTTCTTAGAAGATCTAGTCTCTTTCCAGTACCTTACTATCTCCTCTGAAAGGAGATCCTTTAGGTATTCTACTTGATGTCTATGCTCATATAAGTGGCCCTCGATCTCCTTAACATCAGATAAAGCCTTTATTAGATCATCCAGTAGCCTGATCTCCCCTAAAACCCCCTCCACTTGGCTGAATAGATTATCTCTCCTAATGTGATCCTCAAGATCAGTTATTTCTTCCTCGGATAAGCCACGCTCTTTTAGTTTATCCTTTAACTCCTTCCAGAAGCTTTCAACCATCTCAATCAAGGAAGTATCCTCACTAGAAGATATAAATTTATAAATAAAAAGGGAAAAGCAAGCTCATCAAATGATAGGGGAGTTCTCGGAAAGTAAAGAAGTTAGGAAATTAGAAGCTGGGTTTATGCTCCTCTCTTTATATAAGGAGTATTGTAAGATGAAATTAGATGTTGCTAGGGTTGGGAAGCTCATCGATTCCTCTTCATATTTCATCCTTGAGGATTTCAGAAGCCGCTCTAATGACCTCAAGGCTAGATTAAATACGCTTATCTCTGAGCTACTTGAGAAAGGGTATGGTAATCCGGAGCTCCTTGAGGAAAAGGCTAGGAAAGATGAAAAAAAGCAGATAATAGAGAAGATAGAGGAGATTAGTGAAGGGGTTGAGGAGTTGAAGAAGAATGTGATTGCAGAGATAAATTTCTCACTTGAAGTCCTGGCATCAATAATAGAGAGATATCCTGCTGACAGAGTTGGAATTGAGCCAAGATTTCTAGCTGGTAGGTTAAAGGAGCTATCTAAGGGATTGGAGATGAGGCCTTCTGTTTATCTAGGGGTATTCATCGGCCTCATAATGGGCTACTTTCCGAGGTTTGGGGAGGAGAAATACGAAGATCTAAACAAGAGGCTTGATGATCTGAGGGATACCTTATTAAGCACAGATAGAGTATTTGGAGAGACATTAACTGAATATGAAGGTCCCGAAATGAAAAAGGAGACTATCAGGAACATGATAAAAAAGGTGGACTACATAAGATTCTACATCAGCAGGTATAGGCAGCTGATTCCGGCAGCCGAGAGACTAGTTGAAGAAATTGAAGCTGAAGTCTACTCATTTAGGGGGAAACCGAGGTAGACAATAACCTTTGAATAGTGATATCTACTCAGCCATTAATCTCAAGCTTAACCTCTCTTCTCTTGCTCTCGTCGGGTCTCTGTTGATATAGAGCTCCATTTAGGGCTTCT
Source organism: Thermoproteota archaeon (assembly GCA_027491785.1). GTDB lineage: Archaea > Korarchaeota > Korarchaeia > Korarchaeales > Korarchaeaceae > Korarchaeum. The sequence continues at coordinate 9,524 of JAOZGJ010000081.1, forward strand.
TGGATTGATTTCTTTAATACGTAGCTCCTAACCTTTTTGAAGAACTCTAGCACTATTTCAGTTATCTTGGAATCCTTTAAGATAGACACAGGCTTTATTTCAACGTTCTCTCTTAAGATAGCTCCAAGTATTACGGAACTCCTATCAGATCTTAGATCCTGCTTATTTGCTAGGATTAAGAATGGAACTTCCTTCCCAAAGAATTTCTGCATATCCTCATATAGAGATAAGCCGTATATTATTTGAGCTGGATTTGAGCTGTCCAGTATGATAATCACACCATCTACTCCATTGCCCAAGACCTTCTTTAGGGGATTGAGTAAGGTTTGCCCTGGCGTCGTACTAACCAAGGTAACCTTCCAGATCTCATCTGTGAAATCTATTCTATCTATTTCATCCTTTCTGAATAGCTTGTTCTCCGTTGCATCCCATAAAACCACGCCGTAATC
>JAOZGJ010000093.1 GCA_027491785.1 Thermoproteota archaeon
ATCATCTCCTTGATCCTAGCAAAGTACCACTCAGCCTCCTCCTCGTTAGCTAGGTGGAACTCAAAGGGATGATACACTGGCAGGCCAGAGAGCTCCTCTATCCTCCTCTTTAATTTAGCCCTCTCGATGTTGCTATTAGGCACATTCTTAGAGACCACTAGGATATCCACATCGCTTCCCCCAACGGCCTCTCCTCTAATAACGCTGCCGAAAACGTAGATCCTAGCATCGGGCAAAACTTTCTTTATGGAATCGGCTATCCTGCTTAAATAGCTCCTCCACCCTCTAACCATTCTAGCTCTTTCTAAAAGGATATTATAGTATACCTCCAAGTTTTAACACCTCTCTTGCTAGATTTACTAGAACTTCCGCCTCCTCGCGCGTATATTCTCTCATCAAATACCTTGAGGCTATGTAGGAATCTTCCATGAGTCGTATTTCTGTTTTATTCCTCTCTAATAGCTCCGTAATTCGTTCACAGCTAGGTACTTTCTTAGTGATTGCGAGGAGGGTCGAGAGCGAATGGGTCCTTGGATAATCCCCCAGCTTTTCTAGCAGCAGTGATTTCAAGTAAAGCTGAACAGCTTGCTCCGAAAGAAAGGATGCTATATCGTAATCTCCAGAATTTAAACTATCCATGGCCCTTTCGAGGAAGGCCTTAGATCTTCTCCTTAAAAGCCTTATCTCGTCTATATGTGGCATTCAAGATACCAGCTAGGGACAGCATTTAAGCACTCACCAATTCCTCAAATATCGAAAAACATCCATATGGTAAGAGAGGAGCAGGATCTAGGAAGGGATGATCCAAAAGCATGATGAGGTATTAAAAGAGATAAAGGAGATACCAAGATCTTTTCTAGAGGAAAGAATTACCAAGCTGGAACACTAGAATAAAGGAAGAGGGATCTTGGAATGAGGTTTAGTAGCATCAACACCTGAACGGTTAATCTCCCGCTTTGGATCTCAAGTATTCCTTGATGTAGCCTGAAAATTGCTCTAAATCCCACAATTTCGTCTTCAGGAACTCTATAAGTCTGCTCAAGTCGAGTTCACTGTAATGATGGACTAGGATGTTCCTGAAACCAGCCATCTGAGCCAATCGGGTGGAGAAGTCCCTCGGAATTACCCCCATTTCTCCTAACCTTAAGAAGGCCTCTCTGTAAGTTTCAGGCATTTCAGCCCCTTCTTCTGAGATTATCATCTCGCTTATGTCTATCGCAGCCTCTATGGCTATCTGGAAGTTTCTCTCAACGGCGCTCCTCAATTCATAGTTACTCCTGATATCCTCTAAGGTGATGTTTCGCCTGCTCCTCAAATAATTCAGTGAGATCTCGAGATATTTCAACTTCTCAGAGATTTTCTCCCTGAAGAACATGTCTCTCACCTAGAGAGAATGAGTTCGGCCCTCCTCCTATCGTAGTACCTCCTGTCTAAGTAGGTCCTCAGGGTGCGATATATGAACTCCTTCCTCATCCCCTCGTCCCTAGAGAAGAGGAGCCTGCCCTTCAGCACCTCAAATGCCAGCCTGTAACTGGCGGTATTGAGCAGAACGACGTCCACTTTGACATTCCTGAAGCTCAGGTGGCTGGCTATGTCTAAAAAGAGGTCCCACATGGCGTCTTGGGATAGGGATGGATCTAGATAGATAGCGATATCGATGTCGCTCAGCCTTCCCGCCTTGCCCTTAGCTTGGGAGCCGAACAGGTAGGCGAAGATCACTTCTTCGTACTCCTTCAAGATCTTCACTATATTCTCCACAAGCATTTCTCCTCGATTTATTTCCAGAACCAAGTAAAAACGTATCTATCGGGTATGGGTATCCATTGACGTTCCCTTGGCTTGGTGATCAGCTAATGTCCTTCAGGGAACTATCTCCCCCAGAATTCCCAGCCTGACACCCTCCTCACTGCATATGCTTATGGTCTTCGAGTAGAGCCTACTCTGATACTCCTTCGATGGATAGCCTCCCTTGAATATCCATCGATACCCGTCAATGAGCTCGGGGAACCTCTCCATCGCCCTGAGGAAGGTCCTCTTAAGATCTCCCGGTAGGGTGAGGGCGCCCACGAAAACATAGCTCGCTCCTCTATCCTTGGCCTCCCTGATGGCTCGCCTCAGCTCGTCCTCTCCATCACTTAAGAAGGGTATTACAGGGATGAAGGCGACACCTGCCTCGATTCCCTCATCCCTTAGCCTCCCTAAAGCCTCTAACCTCTCAGAGGGAGGAGGAGCCCCAGGTTCGAGGAACCTAGCCAGCTCTTCGTCCACAGTAGACATGGATACCGTCACTAGGGCGCCGCTCACCCTGCCCTTCAAGTCAGGCGGGAGTGAGGCCCTGCCTGCGACCTCCAAGAGGAGGTCGGAGTCCCTAGTGACTAGGGTCGACTTGGTGAGGACGTGCACTGGGAACCTGTAATGGGAGATCACACTGAGCACCTTCCTCGTGATCTCAAGCTCCCTCTCCACCTTCATGTAGGGCTCCGTCGATGTACCTAGAGCTATAAACCCGTACTCTTTTCTAGATGCCCTTCTCCTGAGCTGCCTGTCTAGGACCTCAGGTGCGTTGATCTTGGCGGCCAGCTCATTGGGTTTACGTGCGTATTTCCCTCCCCTAATATAGCAATAGATGCAGGAGAACTGGCAGCCGTAGTAGGGGTTTACCGAGTAGTCATCCAGGAACCAGCTGTCCCTTTTCCTGTGCTTGTTGAGGACGCTCTTGACCCTCACCTCATCCATCTTCGAGCAACCTCCTGATGGCTTCTCTCTCGCTGCTGGGGAGCTTCTTCATTCCCGACCTCACTATCCTCCTAACGTGCCTCTCACCAGATCTAGCCCACCCTCTCAGGAGTTCTCTCACCAGATCCGGATCGGCCTTAGTCATCTCTCTTAGTATGTGGGCCACAGCATCCGACGCGTACCTGTCACGCTCTTCCTTCATCATCTCCACGAAGGGAAGCACCTTCCCCGCGTCCCTCCTAGCGATAACCCTCATTGACTCAATGGCCGCTCTTCGTACCCTAGCATCTGGATCACGAACCCATTCACCCATCCTCTCGAAGTACTCTTCTTGTGAAGCTACCGAGACTATCGTTAGGGCCGTAGCTACACTCTCCCTGACTCTCCAGTCCTCGTCCATGGATAAGGATCTGAGCTCGCTGAAGACATCTATTCCAGATGAAGCGACGAATCCCAGAAGGAAAGCCGCCAAGCTCCTCTCCTTCCAGTCACCTCCAGCTAGCCCATCGACCAACCTCAGCGAATCCTCCCCCATTTCCCTCCAGAGAAGCTTGGCCATCTTCCTCTGCTCGGTTGATGAGTTTGGTATATCCACTACTCATCCCTCGGTTCGAAGGCATTCTTTGGACACTTATCGGCTGGCATGTCAGCGGGCACGACGTGACCGAAGCAGTCGCCCTTACTCTCATCTATCGGCTTGTACCACTTACAATCCTTGCAAGTGTACATCTCATCACCTCCCTTCCCCCATCCTCTCTTTAACCTTGAGGAAGAACTCCTCATCCTCGAGGAGCACGCTCATGAACTCGTCCATCTTGTCCAGCTTTATTAGAACGAGACCAGAGTCATCCCTCCTCCTGAGGACCAGAAGCTGATCCCCCTCCTTTATGTCGAGATCCGCCCTCAGATCAGCAGGTATGGATATCTGACCCTTAGATGTAACGGTTGCGACGCCGTAAACTATCCTACTCTTGGTG
>JAOZGJ010000094.1 GCA_027491785.1 Thermoproteota archaeon
GGTGGTTGGACCTGCTGAGGAGCTGATGAATAGGGGATACTACTTCTCGATGGTGATGAAGGATTTCAATGGGAGGGAGGGGTTCCTAGTTGCTACCTTCCTCAGCTCCCTTTACTTTTCCCTCAGCCATATTCCAATAGATGTTCTAGTCTCTAGGTATGGAGCCGCTGGAACGAGCCTCCATCTCCTCTTTGCCTTCCTTGCAGGCTTGATCTTGGCTGGCTACTATCATTTGGGAGGCGATAACCTGCTAGGCCCCTCTATAGTTCATGCGATGATGGATTTCTGCAATGCCTACATTGCCTTCAGGAATTCCGCTCAAACGACTTATTTAATCGTCGGAATGATCGTCTTAACAGTAGTTCTGCTGCTATTGTACCTCATCAGGGATCGGAAGGTTCTCCATGAAGGGGTATAGTTAACAGGAGGAATAGAACACTTATAATGCTTCATTAAATTTAAATGATGAGCGACTTAAGGTGAACAAAGAGGTGTGTCTCTATATCTCGGCTACTCGCATTAGTCCTCAAATGTAGTCCATGATATATTAGCTATCGCTACTGACATTATTGACTGGCTCCTTAATCTCCCTCGTATGTCACCTTCCTGCAGGAAAGTGTAAGAATTTTATACATTAATTAACTATTGCTGCCATATTTGGACGATAAAAACTCAAATATCTCTAAAGATAGAATAAAAATACAATCACTTTGTAGCAATTGATATAGGTAAAATTGCCTTTAAAATACGCCTTTCAATGTCAGGAAGTCTAATAAGAGGGGTACACTGTTTAGAGAAATATATGAATAGATCTAAATAGCATAGCAATAAAAGCAAGTTTCTTGGGCTATAGACTGGGAAGAGATATGATCAGATAATTGGCTATGGAATTGTAGGACTTATAAGCGCAGTCGCTTTAGCAGAAGATGGACTTAGAGAAAGGGTTTTAATTAAAGTAAGCGGTGGAATTAACGAAGAGAACATCTTAGAGTACGCTAAGCTCGATATAGATATAATAAGCCTTGGTGTTCTGACGCATAGTGTGAAAAATTTTGACATAAGCTTGGAGATAATACAAGCATTAGTTTCTATTATACCTCTAAGGTCCTTGCGCAGTGTCAATTTCTCTAAAAGTCTGGGAATATCATCAGATCACCGAGGACTATGCTGCTTAGGCAAAGAAGACTAGTATACTCCATTTTCAGGGAATAACAGTAATTCTTTGGCCAAAGTACCGCGCTAATCCTTACATTGACCGTCTCTTAGCTTGCATTTGAGGGGAATCCCTACCCCCGGGCATAAGCTCTTGTATTAAATCCCTCACGGCGAAGTAAAGTGGTGAGGCGAGTATCCCTACTATCAAGTGAGGCGCTAATCCCCAAGCATCACTTGCAAGGCTCCAACTTTCTTCTATCTTCCCACCCCAGAGGAGTGGGTAGTATGTATCTAGAATATCAGCCACTATCACCGTAGCATTTACAGCTAGCATGATCATTGCTAAGATCCATCCAGCTAACAAATATCCTCTGTATTCCTCTAAACCCTTAGATTGAAGATATACTACCTTTAAGAACACGCCTCCTATTACCACTAGAAAGATACCTGAAAAAGGTTCTGGGAAGGAGTTTGGTACGTAAGCACCAGCCACCTTGACTCCCAATTGCAGTATTGGTAATCCCGTCCAAGGGAGCCACCATTCCACTAATCCGTTGTAGATCTGGATAACTCCATACACTATGTATAGGAGAGAGATAAAGCTAGACCATACGCATACTCTGTCCATACGATCACCCCACTAGTGCATGCCCTATGATTAAGACGAGGAAATTCACCACATATGCCAAGGCGATACCATATGCCACCGCGAAGATGGTCCACTTCCAAGATCCCGTTTCCTGTTTTATTGCTCCTATTGTCACGATGCAAGGTATGTAAAGCTGGATGAATGTCATATAGCCGAACATGTCAACAGGGCTATACATAGACGCCATTTTCGAGGCTATCTCCTCTTCGCCTACCCCATATAGCATTGCTGATGCCCCAAGGACTATCTCCTTAGCTACGAATCCGAAGACTGCTGCAACTACAAGCCTCCAATCCCATCCAAGGGGGGCAAATACTGGAAGTAAAGCCTTACCTATGGTAGAAATGATGGCATTTTCAGGATTATCTGTGAAAGATAACGTTCTAACATCAGTTACCGTGAGCACACCTATCACTAAGAGACCGGCGAGTATTATCGTACCTGCCTTCTTGAAGAATAGAGAACCTCTATCCCACATTCTTACTGCCGCTACTTTGAGTGAAGGTCTCTGGTAAACGGGGAACTCTATTATAAAGGGAGAAGTGGTGCCCTTAAATAAAGTCCTCCTCAGCACTATGGCTACAGCAAATATTAGGATCACGCCTAGCAGGTATAGGGAGAGTACAATATCTCCAGCATAGGGCCCAAAGAATGCATCCGCTATTGCTGAGAAGAACACAAGCCTAGCTCCGCACATCATCAAAGGGTTTGTCAAAATCGCTACCATTCTATCGTTTCTATCAGGTATTATCCTAGTGGCGTAAACTGCTGGGACATTGCATCCAATGCCCATTATCATAGGTATTATCGCACGGCCGGAAAGGCCAACTTTCCTCATAGCTCTATCCATTATAAAAGCAGCCCTAGCTATGTATCCACTATCTTCAAGTAAGGAAAGACCGAAGTAGAGCGCCATTATAAGGGGAACGAAGCTGAGAATTGCTCCTAGTCCCTGAATAATACCATATTCTCCAAACAGCAGGTAATCTACGAGAGGTATACCGGTAATTCCTTCCAAAGAGCTTCCAATGAATACGAACAGATCCCCCAAGAGGTCGCAAAATGGAGCAGAGCCTATGAATGTAAACTGGAGAAGGGCCCATAGAATTGTCAGGAATATAGGGATGCCAAGGTACTTATCCAAAAGTGCCTTGTCCAATAAGTCGGACGCAGGTATTCTTCCCCTCCCCTTAGTGACCTTCTCTACGATTTCTTTAATTTTGGAATAGCGAGCGTCTGCTATGGCTATCTCGGGATCTCCGAGCTCTCTCCTCATTTCGTCTCTAATTTTAGAAGAAATAGCAATTGCTTCATTCCCCCCTTCAATTTCCCTTATTTTATTAATGATATCGGGATCTCCCTCAAGGAGTTTTATGGCTATCCACCTAGGGTTAAATGTCTTCCCGATATCAGTATTTGAATATATGAAGTCCTCAAGTCTTTTTATATACTTCTCTACACTAGGCGGATAACTTATTTTTAAGGAAGCTCTTTTCCCTTGGGACACATCAACGGCTTTGCGCATTAGTTCATTCATGCCTTCTTTTCTTGGGGCAACTGTTGGGATGACAGGAATTCCTAGTTCCTTTTGAAGCTCATCCACATCTATAGTGACTCCTGCCTTATCAACTAGGTCCATCTTGTTGAGAGCTACTATAACATTTATCCCCATTTCCAGTAATTGGAGCGTGAGGTACAGATTTCTCTCAAGGTTCAGCGCATCCACTACATCTATGACAACATCAGGTCTCTCATGTAAGATATAATCTCTGGCTATAACCTCCTCCTCTGAAAAAGCTGTTAGGCTGTAAATACCAGGTAGATCAATTATATATGCTGTTATCTCCTCCTTCTTATATATTCCTTCTTTCTTATCAATGGTTTTCCCTGGCCAATTTCCGACATGCTGCCTAGACCCTGTGAGGTTGTTAAATATCACAGATTTACCTACATTAGGGTTTCCTACTAGAGCTATTCTGATATATCTTTCAGATAGAAACTCGAGACTCATGGACTCACCTCCACAAATATCTTTGTAGCTACTCCCTTACCGAGAGCAAGTTTGGTTCCTCTAACTTCTATCAAAACAGGTCCATAGCCCTGAGACCTCAACACCTTCACATGCGTGCCTGGAGTTAGTCCAAGATCCATAAGTCTTCTTATAAATCCCTTCCCCCCCGATACACCGACAATAATAGCTGAACTCCCTTCTGGCAGAAAGGCTAGAGGCATCACTCTTCCACCTCTACTCTTACGATTATAAAAGCAGCTTCATCTCTCCTCAAGGAGAGATTATATCCTAGAGCCTCGAATTCAACTGGATCTCTAAGGGGAGCATCCCTAACTACTTTTACTGAAGTTCCCCTAACAAGTCCCATATCGAGTATCCTCCTTTTCAAGGAAGGAGGTGCGTTTCCACTAATATCTAGAATTTTTCCTTTCTCTCCTGGCCTCATTTCACTAAGTCGTTTTGTAATAATCGATTTCATAACATTCACCTCAGATTTAAGATAGTCTAGAAAAATTAGGATAACCTAATTTTTAAATATATATCTTGTTATGTTATCTATAATCATATAATCTACTAAATAGCATTCGCTTAGGTATAATTCTCCCCTGACTGGGAATACTAAGTTCATCTCACAGTTTGGTTCTTAAAGATCCTCCTAAGACCGAAAAGTTCAGTCTCGCCAGATGAAAAGGAAAGGTAAGATATCGAATGAAAAACGTATCCCTTCTTTTGACTTAAAGCAGGGTATTTTAGAGATACGGAATTTGATAGGATGCTCACCATAGAGTTAGAAGTTCGACTCTGTAATATCGCTAGTTTTTTCGTCGCTACTACCAGGATAATATAGTCTTTACTCTCTCCTCTTGCTACTCTTCCCTGTTTTCCATCATAGGTAACGAAAATAAACCTTCTAATCTTCCCTAAAGATAAAGAGAGCGTTGCACACAGTGATTCCCTCTCTTGACCGCCATGCTGAACGCCCCACCCAAGTACCACATTGACTCTTAAGCTTTACACGGGTAAATTAGTAACTATCACGGCCCTTAAGTTTTCGATGGAAAATCCTTTATCAGAAGGTTTCATCCTTCTCCAATCCTTTATATTCTCTTAATTCTAGCTCTCCAAGCAGTTATTCTAAGAAGTTCCCCACCTCTCCACTACACTTCACTTCACTTCACTTATGTTTAATCTATACCTTACGATTCCTTCATACTCTTTCCTAATCCCGATGCTTATCGCTTCTGTCTCGGGCAATTCTCCTCTCCCTTACATGTAGGGTAACTAAAAATTGCGGCGAGCTGGCAACTTTGTCTGCAACGGACCGAGTATAGAAACCCCAAACTATGAGAGTATGAAATCAAAGCAGTAAGCTGGGAGTAAGTTAATAGTTCTCCTCGTCTTAGTCCCACCTATCTGCGCAAGGCTCCTCTCTATGAAAATTATCAAGCAAAGGCAGAGCAAAACCCTATTCAAGATTTCTCGGTTAGGGATCTACTAGATCTAGCTCACCCTCCTTCCCCTTGAGGGTCACATTAACTAGCCGAAGGAAATTTCTACCTAAAATCATTTGCTCCCCAGGTACTGCCTCTACAATTCCCCTTGCAACTCCCTTAACATCTACTTCAAGGAAGTAAGAGTAGATCTCCTCTACCGAGCCATTATACACCTGAACCTTCACCAAGCTACCTGGCACTAACTTTAATTCCCTCAGGAGCCCTCTTGGGAAGACAGATATATCGGCTCCCGAGTCAATGAGGGCTTTAAGCTGGACTCCTTCTCCCCTAGGAGATCTTACTGCTACTTCGATTACTGGAGCAGGGGGGTTATACTCTCGAGAGTAAGGTACCCTCATCCGATCACCCGAGGGCTCGGCAGCTTGACTACTCTCTCTTCCCCGACGTAGCCTACATATATCAGAGTGTATCCAAATTTCTTGTATGCCTTGGTGGCTGCCTCTTCCTTAGAGTGGGCTGCTGATACAACCTCTCCATTCCTTACAGCCACGTACATTCCCGCATATCTCTTCTTCAGGCGGGGAAGCATTCTTTTGAAGGCCTTTCTCTCTCGCTCGAAGGCTTCCATGAGCTCTAAATCGAAGAAAGACCTCCTTGAATTAATGTAGTTCCTTATTAATTCTTCTAAGACCTTACTCCTTTTCCTTTCTCCTCTCTCTCTTAAGACTATGATTGAGAAAAGTCTCCAGAGTTCATCATCTATCTCTATGGTGGTCTTCATCATCAGTATAACCTTCTAGAAGTATATAAGTATATACATACATGCTATTTTATGGACCTATGAAGGAGCATGGCCGTCCGAAAATACGCGCATTTATAACAGCATCAATCCCTCAACGCAATAGGCTTTCCTAGAAAGCAGATGTTGTGGTATAGATGATCGGCCGCTGTGGCTAAATCAACTAGGATGATTGCTTGTTGTCCCCTCTAGACTCTTTTTACCATAACAAGCCTATTGAAGCCCTAGAACTTTTCTGAAGACGCGAATGACCTCGACTATGAAGCTCATTCTACTTCCCTAAAGAAAGAGGGCGGAGGGTAAATACCTCTATAGTAATTCGGGTCCCTACCTACCATATATAGCAGGGGCTCTTCCCATAAGATCTCCAGAACTTTCATGGAATATTGGAATGTACGGAAGAAAAGATTTAAATCAGATAATCGGATGTTGCTAGAGGAACCATGAAGAGAAGGCTCCTGATCACGGGAAATAAGGTGCAGGATATAGGATATCGTATGTTCCTCCTTAATTTGGCTAGCGAACATGATTTAATCGGTTTTCAGGCTAAAAACTTAAATAGAAACGCTGTTGAAGTGGAATACGAAGGCCCGGATGAATCTGTTTTGGCCTTCGAGTCTGATGTAAGAGAATTCATCCCAGAAGGCGCTGAGGTTGAAAACATAGTATTTGAAGACTACGATGGCCCTGTTAAGGACATAGAGAAGTTCCGTTCATATTTTACGACCCTTCAGCTGGGTAAGATGATAGAAGTAGGGCTTGAGATGGTGAGAAAACAAGATCTTATGCTTGGGAAACAGGATGAAACCCTAGGTGAGCTGAGGGCCTTCCGTCAGGAGAGCAAGCAGAACCAGGAGCTCATAATAAACGAGCTGAGGGCCTTCCGTCAGGAGAGCAAGCAGAACCAGGAGCTCATAATAAACGAGCTGAGGGGGGTCAGAAAGGATCTCAAGACCATGATGGACGAAAGATTGGTGAAAATAGAAAGGGATTTGGAGGCCATAAAGGCCAAGCTTGGAATAGGATGATTTACCCATTAATGACCTCCCTAACCCTAAGCGATCTAATTTTCTCTATATAGGGGCCATATCCCTCTGATCGGTGGAAGTGCTTTTTCTCTACTCTTTCAATCAAATTTGATATCAAAGTTGTAGATGGAGAAGAACTCTATAAAGCTATTTCTCTCCATCCCTTCTTCGCTCTCATGTTTTCCCTCGGAAGTTCTCCAAATCAAAAGCTGGGCTGGAAGTACCTAGCTGGGAAGCTGGCCATATTATCCGTAATTTCTCATAGAGAAGATAATCTTAATTGCTGATACATCATTCGCATCCATGTGAGGGCCGCATTACTGAAATCTGTAAGGAAGATAGAGCTAGCTAATGTTCCTGATCCCTTGCCTCCAAAGGGGTGGGTTAGGCTGAAGGTGAGGAGGGTCGGGATATGCGGTACTGATAAGGCCATGTATCTCGGTAAATATCCCCCTAGGAAGATCCCCCTAATACCTGGTCATGAGATATACGGCCTTGTTGATGATCTCGGAGAGGGTGTCGGGGAAAAGTGGATGGGTAAGAGGGTTACAACCGAGATAAACGTTGCATGCGGGAAATGCTGGTACTGTAGGCATGGGATGAGGGTACATTGCCCTCATAGGGAGGTCTTAGGAATATCTCTCGATGGAGGCATGGCAGATTATGTGATAACGCCTGCTGAGAACCTTCACTCGGTACATGGGTTGAGCGACACTCAGGCATCCTTCGTTGAGCCTCTGGCAGCTACTGTAGAGATGATAAAGCAGGCTCCTCCAGAAGGTAGCAGATTCCTCGTGCTTGGAGCTGGTACAATAGGCTTGCTTTCAGCTCAGCTTCTTTCTTCAATGGGAAATGTGAGTGTGGCAGCTAGAGGAGACTCCCCGAAAGCTAAGATCGTAGACTCCTTGGGCCTCAACTTCATCCCCCTTGAAGATCTCGGTAAGTATATGGAATCCAACACCCCAGAGGGTCAGGGATTTGATTACGTAGTAGAGGCGACGGGGAGTCCCGAAGGCCTGCTGATTGCCGTGAGAAGCGTGAGGCCTAGGGGAACGATAGCAGCTAAGTCTACGCACGGGCTTCCCGTTAAGTTCGACTATACCTCCCTCGTGGTAAGGGAGGTAAAGCTCATTGGGAGCAGATGCGGTCCCTTTGAGGATGCGATAGAGCTATTGAAGGAGGGAAGGATCAAGGTGGAGGAGCTAGTGACGTCGGAGTATCGCCTTGAAGATGTGAGGGAAGCTTTCGAGGCATCCCTGAGGAGGGATCAAGTGAAAGTACACGTCTTACCGTGACAGGTATTTTACGGTCATCTTAGGCTCGATCATGTCAAGAAATCTTCCAACAGTTCCCATAAACGCTCTCCGCTAGCTACTATTGGATCGCTTGATGGCGCCTAAAGGGGTCCACTTCAGCTCCGAACCATTTGATTTTAATATTACCTTGTGCAATAGGAAAAGAGGACTCATGAGGAGAGGTGTATCTAAGACTGTTTTATCCCTTGTAGCTCTCCTTATCGGGCTTTTGATCGGTGCTGCCGCTGGATTTTCTGTTCCCAGCAAGACTGTAACTAGGACGGTTACACAGAGCAAGACCGTCACGGTTACTAGGACGGTGACGCCCAAGCAGACCACAACTACTACAACAGTTACCACAGCAGCTCAGAAAAAGAAGGTGAATGTATTAGTCCTATTTGATGTTGGGGGCAGAGGAGATCTGAGCTTCAATGATATGGCTTGGCTAGGTGCCCAAGAAGCCCAAAAGGAGCTAGGTGTGAATGTATCCTATCTGACACCCAAGTCCCTAGCGGATATGAAGCCCCTCTTAGAGGATCTATCCAGCAAGGGAAAGTATGATCTGATAGTGCTGGTTGGCTTCCTATGGACTACTCCACTCAATGAGACAGCTAGCAAGTTTCCCAATCAGAAATATGCCCTTATAGATTCGACAACAGGTGTTCCAAGGCCAAATGAAATGGATTTGCTATTTAAAGAGCAGGAAGTCGCCTCCCTCATAGGTATAATAGCTTCTGGTATAGCCCATGAACTGGGAAGCAATAAAATCGGAGCCTTGGTAGGGATGGACATACCTCCTCTCTGGAGATTTCAAGTTGGCTATTACTTTGGAGCCAAATACTATGAGAAGAAGACAGGTAACCCAGTCAATGTTGTCTGGACCATAACAGGTACTTTCACGGATCCAGCCACAGGTAAGCAGTACAGTGAGCAGATGCTGAAGCAAGGGGTTAGGGTGATCTATGGACTGGCCGGAGCCACCCATCTGGGCGCATTTACTGCTGTCAAGGAATGGGATGAACAGCACAAGGAGAAGGCATTCGCAATAGGAGAGGATGCCTCCCAGGAGTGGATAGATCCATATCACATATTCATGAGCGGAAGGAAGCGTGTTGACGTTGCAGTGTTCACGGCCATAGAGAGCGTCGTTAAGGGCACGTGGAAGGGTGGAATACATGAGCTCGGACTCAAGGAAGGTGGAGTAGGCATAGCTACGCTGGACGAGGTCAAGTGGTTCGCAGAACAGGCATACAAGGTAGGGAAGCTCAAGGGCATGACTCCCGATCAGGTGGTCAGCATAGTGAAGAGCCTCAGGGAGAAGTACATAAAGCCAGAGGTTTGGAATCTGGTTAAGGACCTCGAATCTAAGATAAAGAGCGGGGAAATCCAGTTCAAGAGTCCAATGAGTGTTCAGGAGAGGAATTCCATAATAAAAGGTATAGAGAGTGGGAACCTCAATGCCGCTCTTGCTAAAGGAAGCGTAGGCTGATTTTCTCCCCCCATCTCCTTTTTTATGTATATCAGGTGATCTCCATGCCTCCCATGGCCGTGGAGTTCAAAGAGGTTCACAAGATATATCCGGACGGTAACATTGCCCTTAGAGGAGTTTCCTTCTCCATAGAAATGGGAGAGATCCACGGTCTGCTGGGGGAGAATGGAGCAGGGAAAACCACCCTCATGAGGATACTCTATGGTGAGATAAAGCCTACCAAGGGAACAATTAAGATCCTTGGCCATGTAGCTAAGTTCTCCGGACCTTGGGATGCCATAAAGGCTGGAATAGGTATGGTTTATCAGCATTTCTCCCTTGTAGGAGGATTCACGGTAGCGGAGAACCTGATTCTCTCAGCCCTGCCGCTGGGAATATCTGCCCAGGAGGTTTTGAGAAGGGCGAAAGAGTCTATGAAAGAGACGGGTCTTAAGGTACCATTGGATGAGAAGGTGGACTCCCTCCCAGTTGGCGTGAGGCAAAGGGTTGAGATCGTGAAGGCTCTCGTGAGAAACGCTAGAATCCTAATACTCGACGAACCTACCTCTGTTCTAACACCCATAGAGGTCAGGGATTTGTTCGAAGTGCTGAGGAAACTTAGGGAAGCTGGGCTCACGATACTCTTCATCACACACAAGCTCAAGGAAGTTAAGGCGATAACCGATAAGGTCACAGTCCTTAGGAAGGGGCAGGTTATGGGAACTAGAAGAACCAAGGAAGTGAGCGAACTTGAACTCGCGAGGATGATGGTCGGGAGGGAGGTTCTATTTTCCTTAGAGAGGAGCTCTGCTAAGCCGGGATCCCCCCTCCTTGAGGTCAAGGACCTCTGGGTCAGATCAGATAGTGGGCTCCCAGCGGTGAAGGGAGTGAGCTTCTCGGTCAGGTCTGGAGAGATACTGGGAATAGCTGGTGTTCAGGGAAACGGTCAGAAAGAACTTGTAGAAGCTATAAGCGGAATTAGAATACCGGAAAAAGGTATAATAAGGTTGAAAGGTGAAGATATAACCTATCTAACTAACTCAGAGGTTTACAAAATGGGTCTGGCTTACATACCTGATATGAGGAGCATGGGCCTAGTCATGGACATGGATCTGGTTAACAACTTGCTCCTCACTAGGTTGGAGGAGTTCTCCCCTAAGGGTATCATAAGATGGGGGAAAGCTGTTAAGGAGACCGAAAGTGTGATTAAGTTATTTAATGTAGTTGCTGGCAGCGTTAAAACTCAAATCAGGAGGCTTAGTGGTGGAAATCAGCAGAAATTCCTGCTGGGAAGGGAGATAGCTAGGGAACCCGATGTTATTATAGCTTCAGAACCGACGCACGGATTGGACGTTGGGGCAACGGAATACGTTAGAAATAAGATTATTGAGCTGAGGGATTCGGGAAAGGCGGTGCTCCTCATTTCTACTGACCTAGATGAGATAATGCAACTGAGCGACAGACTGGCCGTCATGTATGAAGGGGAGCTAATAGCTCAGGGACCAGCCAGCGAGTTCGATCTAGAGAAGATAGGTTTACTCATGGGTGGTGTCAAAGTTGGTAAATCTTGAGGATTATGCTCAAGTCTCTCTGGAGATAGCCGGCTCCATAATAGCTGGCCTCCTAGTTGCTGCCATCATACTAGTCGCTACCGGCTATAATCCGTGGCAGGGGCTATACATAATGCTCACTGGAGGCCTAGGAGATCCGGACTACCTACTCAGCAGGGCATCATTCGTTCTCCTCACAGGGCTCGCATTCGCCGTTCCAATGCTGGCATCTGCATTCAACATAGGTGGAGAGGGCCAAATGTATGTCGGTGGTATCGTTGCCCTAATGACTTCCCTAGTAATTAGAAACCCTTGGGTGGCAATAGCAGCTGGAGCAGTGGCAGGAGCAGCTCTTGGCTTTATAACTGGAGCGCTGAGGGCCTATAGAGAGGTCAATGAGGTCATAACAGCGATCATGCTCAACTGGATATTCTACTACCTATCAATATTCCTGGTAACTTCCTATCTCTATAATCCTCAAGCTCCCTATAGAAGCGTATCCGTACCTGAGAGTGCCCAGCTCGGCTTCATCGAGATAGCTGGTATGAAAATTCATTTAATATTCCCCCTAACTCTGGTGATATCTTTCTTGGCCTACTTCCTCATATTCTACACTAGAATAGGCTACAGGATAAGGGTGTCTGGTTTGTCACCAGATTCCGCAAGATACGCTGGTATAAATGCCAGAATGACCTTCACGAACTCTATGACCTTAGGTGGGCTTTTTGGAGGGCTGAGCGGTGCCTTGAACGTTATAGCCTTTACCTACTATATGGATCAGCTCCTTACCTCCATGACGGGAATGGGTTTCGATGGCATAGGAGTGGCTCTCATGGGAAGGAACAATCCTATAGGAATAATATTCTCGGCCATATTCTTTTCGATGCTCCTCTTAGGGGGACAGAAGATGCAGATAGCCATGAATGTACCAAAGGAGCTGACCGATGCCCTAAGCGGCGTCATAATAATCTCCCTCGCAATGCCCTATGCCTACAAAATGTTGATGAGCTATCTTAGGGTAAGGAGGATGATGAAAAGTGCTGGAAGAGGTAGCTGATCTATTATTTGGGGCCTTGTCCCCGATGATACCCCTCGTCCTCGCAGGGGTTGGGGAGATAATAACTGAACAGTCCGGAGTAGTCAACATAGGAATAGAGGGAGTGATGCTCCTATCTGCTCTTACATCAGGGATCATTGCGTACTTCACTGGAAACGTTTTCCTCGGTCTATTAATAGGTATCGCAACGGGATTGGCTCTCGGTATACTTCATGGTCTGCTGGGCGTTTACCTCAAGGGTGATCAGATAGTTGTTGGAGTTGGTGTTAACTTATTCGCATACGGGATGGCCGTTGTCGCACTAGTCACGCTGTGGGGAACGTATGGGAGTTCACCGCAGCTGCCTACAGTTCCTAAAGCAGAGATATTTGGTTACCCCATCTCTCCCCTACTTCCAGTGAGCATAGCAGTCAGCATAGCCGCATGGTACTTCCTCTTCTACACGGACTATGGACTGAAGCTAAGGGCCTGCGGTGAAGATCCGAGAAGCGCCGAGGCCATGGGGGTCAATGTGAACAGGACACGCTTCATAGCCACCCTCATTGGAGCGAGCCTTGCAGGGCTTGCTGGCGCTCACTTATCCCTTGATTGGGTGGGTCAGTTCACTAAGGAGATAACTGCAGGTAGAGGCTTCATAGCCCTGGCAAATGTCGTTTTTAGCAAGTGGAATCCCCTCTATGCCTTGATAGGAGGGTTCATCTTTGGATTCTTCGACTCGTTAGCCATATACCTGAGCATATCGAGTATGAACCCCTCGATGGCATATCTCTTCAAGACAGTTCCATATGTAGCAACCCTCCTAGTTGTAGCAGCATTCATGAGAAAAGCTAGGATGCCTCCCTCTCTTGGGAAACCGTACATTAAGGAATGAGGGAATTAAAGTGAGGAGAGAAAGAAA
>JAOZGJ010000015.1 GCA_027491785.1 Thermoproteota archaeon
CCCTAATACCTGAAGTTTGAACTTCCTCGTAGCCCTTGATCCCTTCTCTGTTGGGCATCCATTGCTTATACTTTAAAGGCATATTAGAGAATATAATAAGTCACTAAGCTGTGAGCATCCATCCCAATCTCTATGAAAAGGTTTTTAGATGTCTATTCCATTCTATTCTCTAGATGCTAGCATTACTCGAAGACCTTAGGACCGAGAGGAGTTGGAGGCTGCTGGTGAGGGCATTCATAGAGGAGCTATCCAACTCCCTGCCTGGCAAGGTTAGGCAGGTAATAGCCCTCCCTTCGCCTGATGATAGGATCTACGATTCAAATGTACTGGTCGTTCTGGAAGAGGATACCCCCGAGGGCTCGCTGGAAGTGATGAGGGCTGCTTCTAGGGCTGAGGAATCGATGAAAGTTGGTGGAATTATAAGC
Organism: Thermoproteota archaeon; assembly: GCA_027491785.1. GTDB lineage: Archaea > Korarchaeota > Korarchaeia > Korarchaeales > Korarchaeaceae > Korarchaeum. The sequence goes on from JAOZGJ010000015.1 coordinate 426, forward strand.
CCCCTAGTGATCGGTCCTGAGGACGAAGAAGCTATTAAGAGGTTCAAGCATGAAGTTCAAGAAGGCTAATGTCCTGTTTGAAGAAGCTCTCAAGGATATGGAGATTGGATGCTACAATAAAGCTGTTAGCGCTGCTTATTTCTCAGTTAGGCTAATGGCTGAGGTCCTCCTTAAGGATGTGAAGACAACCAAGGATGATAAGATAGCTAATGCCATTGGAAGGTTACTTGGTAGGGAGTTTAAGGATGAAATGATGTGGCTTTATGAGGAGAGAAAGAAAGCGGATCATAGACCGTTCTTCTTCGATGAAAAGAGAGCTTCACTAGTGATCGAAAGGGCATCTAATATTCTAGAGGTAATGAAAGACAAGATAGCTGGAGATACGTAAGGTAAGATAGTGTCTGATTGAAAACCGAGGTGAAGGGAGCTGACAACTCGATCTCGATTGTATCCTCCATCAGAGGAATACCCTCTCACTTCTCTTCAGCAGGAGCTTACTCCCAACTGATTCATATTCTCTCAGTTCAGCATAACCATCATCTATGACTATGAGGCTTCCCTTACCTTTAACCCAAGCCCCGCAGTTCATGACAACTTTACCTCCCTTTGATACAATGCCTGGCCTGTGAGTATGTCCGAAGATCACAGCACGAGGCTCGGAACCTGTTATCTCACTGATCACTCTGATAGCTCTATCAGCTATGGCTTCAAGGGGCTTCCTCCCAAGCTTTCTGTATATAAACAGGAGGGGGGATTTGATAGCAGTAAATACATTCCAAGAGATCCTTTCGGCAGTTACAAGTTCTTGATAAAGTGAATTCCTGTAAAGGGACTCGTATAGCCAATCAAAGTATTTCTCAACTTCCGAGAGAGCTACGTCTTTGATAGAAAGAGATCTCACGTCAAGTCCCATGGGCGAAAGTATTTCTAGCTCGCTCATCAGGGACCTATCCTCAAGGTCTTCGGGGTAAAGCTTAATCATGTCGAATGAGAGGCCACCGACATTACCAACCTGCATCCTATCGAAGTAGTGCCCATGGGTTAGGTAGATTCCCGAGTTCAGCTCGTAGAGGGGATAACTAGATTCAACTTTTACTTCAGCCTCTGTCCCAACCTCGGCACTAGATCCAACCCTTTCAAGGAACTTCCTCAAGGAAGGTATATCCCTCAGGAAGGATGGAGGGTATGGATCGAATTTCGATCCAGAAAGGACCAAATCCTCCTCTCCCATGGACTTGAGGTGGTGATCATGGTTACCTGGCACATACACGATTCTTTCAGGCCCGAGCTCCATAATTGCCCTGAAGAACGGAGATGCTACCCTCAGGGCCTCAGGTAAGGGCTTGACCCATAGATCCATTATGTCTCCGAGCAGGAAGATCTCCTCCGGCTCGCCTGCCTCCCTCACTACCCTCTTAAGTTCCTCAAAATTAGCTAGAGTGGCATCTGGAGAGCCTATATGAGTATCTGAGATCAATATCTTGGCCATAGCACTTAATACACTTAGAGGATTTAAGCGGTTTTGTTCCGTACTCTATCCAAGAATGTAAGAGGGTCTGGGGAAGGTAACCGGTATGAGTATACCTTAAATACATCCATCTATGGCAAATTAGCGGAGTAGTCAGTCAGCTGTTATATCTTGGGGGAGAATAAGGTGATCCTTTGATAAGGGCAGTAGTGGAGGCCTTGATCGGGGTAATACATGAGGGATCCTATCCGCTGGTGTTCTTACTGATGACCTTGGAGAGCGCTCTCATCCCCATACCAAGCGAGGTAGTCATGCCCTTTACCGGTTTCCTAGTTCAAGCTGGGAGGATGGACTACTGGCTCTCGGTCGCGAGTGGGGTTGCAGGGAACCTAGTGGGATCCCTGATAGCCTACTACATAGGGCTGAAAGTTGGCTGGAAGCCCTTGAAAAGGGTTCCCCTGCTCGAGATGAAGATAGGTCATGCAGAGAGCTTCATGGACAGGTATGGGAGATGGGCAGTCCTCCTTGGCAGGGTAACTCCAGCGATCAGGACTGTAATTTCCCTCCCAGCTGGTATGTCTGAAATGGGCATCGGCGAGTTCATAGCCTTTACCGTAATGGGCTCCATTCCTTGGAATATGGCCCTCGTGTACTCAGGTATGGTGCTCGGGGAGCATTGGGAAGTTGTGTCAGAGTATTTGGATGCTGCAGCTGTCCTGATCATACTGCTAATTCTGGTGTATCTTGCGGTAACGCTCATGAATCGGGAATGAGGTAAGAGTACGATATAGTGGAAAAATAGATTAGGTATTCTAGAAAAAGAGGAGAGGAAAGGAAAGGAAGAAAGTAAGTAAATTACTTCATGAAGAGCTTTATTTATGTCATAATCATCATTTAATTGATAGTTTGGTCAGTTCGGGATTCAAGGAGCACCTCATTGTCGTGACCTGATTATAATGGCGCTTTGTCTTAACCTGATGTATCCTCCCTTATCCACCCCTATCAGGTTTCCGCACTCGCATCTAACCTCCTCCCCATCACGAACGCTGTAATCCTCGATTATCCTAGACTTCCAGCACCTCCAAAGCTTCCCTTTTCCCATCTTCTGATATTTGAATATCTTCCTACCGCACTTGGCGCATCTCACTGTAACTATTCCCATTGATTCCCCGCCGCTCCTCGAGGGATGCAATAAAATGTTAAACCTTCCTTACC
>JAOZGJ010000109.1 GCA_027491785.1 Thermoproteota archaeon
CAGAATTCATTACCACATCAGATCCCCTGTGGGGCGGACTCAGGATCAGCAGATCGTAGTCAAGGGAATCCCCTTCCATAGAATAGACCTTCTTCTTATCCGGATCTATAGAATCTACTGTGAAGTATGTAATGGGCTCTATGTTCCTTTTCTCCATATTCTCCACTATAATTTTGTTTAAGAGCCTTGGAGGGTATGGCCTTTCCAGTGGAGATACGTACTTTATCTCCGTCTTTTCTCTTACTCCTGTTATTCTCAGGAACTCATCTGCTAAGAAGGCTATCTCCAGAGGGGCCACTGGACACTTGTAGGTAAGTCCTCCTATTCCCACGACGAGCTTACCTCCCTTGAAGTTCATTAATTTATCAAACAGTTTCTTAGCATCATTAAAGGTCCACATATGGCTTACTGATTCCTTAAAATTCGGAATTTCCTCGTAGTTCAGAACGGATCCGGTAGCCACAACCAAATAATCATAGCTCCTCTCTTCTCCTCCCCTGAGCTTTACTTTTCTATCATCTAGATCTATATGCTCTACCTCGGCCTTTGTGAATCTTATACCCTCTCTATAGAGCCTCCACCTAGGCTTGGTTATATCCTTCTCATCGGCTTCTCCGATTGCGACGAAGAGGAAACCTGGTTGGTACCAGTGAACATCATTCTTATCTATAACATCTATTTCTACTTGCTTCGGGATCTTTCTCATCAGCCTATTCGCGAATATTGTTCCTCCATCTCCACCTCCGATTACCAGCACTTTACTAGGCTGGTTCTTTATCATTTAGCAGTCACCTTAATTAATGCCCTTATCACACCATTCTCCTCAGTTAGACTTAGAAGCTCATTTCCCGTTCTCTTTGCCCAAGCCTTAACATCTGCCTTGAATCCAGCATCTGTAGCAAGAACCTCTATTACATCTCCATTCTTAGCCTTCCTGTAGGCCTTTATCAGGCTAGTCAAGGGTCCGGGACATGCAGACCCCTTGGCATCAACTGTTACAGTAGGTTTCACATCGGACATCATACTCACCTCACACAAATATAACTTGATAATCCTCCATCTCACCTAAGAACGTTGCTGCCCCAACGATGTCATCTACTATAGGATCCGCTTGTTCCTTGGAGTACCCCATGGCCTCCATAGTCATAGAGCACAGCATTATCTTAACATCACCAAGTTCTTTAGCGTTCTTGAGCATATCATACCAAGAAGGGGCACCCATCTTAGCCATTCCCTCCATCATCTTGCCCGCAAATTCCTTAAACACCTCTGGAACCTTAGGCTCTGGCTTTTCCTTCATGAAGTATGGTATGGCGAAACTAGTAACGAATATCCTCGTAGGCATGTCATAGTTCGCTGCCGTTTGGGCTAAAACTCCAGCTAGAACCAAGGAATCCGCTCTTCCTGAATATAGCACAATACCTAGGCCACGAGTCATAGAAGCCACCTAATGAGAAAAACGGTGTTATACTTAAAAATATTTTCATATTATTGGTTGATCTAAGTTAAACATATCTTACCTATGTAGCTCACTCTAACATGCAATCTACTCCTTCATCCCTTCAACGTAGTGGCCTCGTTAGCGCATTTCCCTATCGCTGTTATCGCGTTGAAAACTATGGCCAATCCTCTCTGGAAGTCTGGATCCGACAATCTCTCCATTACGGAAGTAGGGACGACCCTGTCCTCCTTCTCTATTGATTCAGCAAATGTCTTCAGGCATTCCGGTGCAGCTACAAACCCAGCCGATTGAATTAGCTCGGCAATCGCCCTAACAGCCTCTTCTTTTATGAAACCCCTCTGTAGAGCCACTAATCCGAAAAGTAGACCGAGAATATCATCAAGCAACCCAGCCTCAGAGAAGAGCTCTAATTTATCTACTAGTCCCCCGGCCTTAGTAAGAAAATCCTCTAATTTATCCACATTATCCAAGAGCTTATTCAATTTCTCAACCTTAGATTGATCAGAGAATACGCTCTCCACATCCACCATCTAGATCACCTCAACATCCCCTCTCATATCAATCCAGTCAAGATGTACTTCCAGTACATCTTGGTGAATGCTAGCTTCATGGCATGATATAGCCAGTTAGGAATCAGACCCGGAGCAACGTTATATCTAAAGTTCGACACATTAGCGGATGAACGACTGAACCCCATCTCTATAAGACAGAAGCTCTGCCCATCGAACATCTCCTTAATGCCTTCGCCCTTTATTTCGGTCGCTATATTGTTAGCTAAAGTGGCCGCTTGAAAGTGAGCTACCACCCCCGTCTTTGGAATTGGTAGCGACACAGCATCTCCTATGGCGAAGGCATCATCGTACCCCTTTATGTTCAGGAAGTACTTGTCTACGGGTATCCATCCCTCCTCAT
>JAOZGJ010000110.1 GCA_027491785.1 Thermoproteota archaeon
TATCTTCCCATTGTTAGCGGGGTGATGGGGTATTCCATCGAGCTTTACCACCCTTCCGTTTACCACCTTAGCGGTTATGCCACAGCGGTTAACGCACATGGTGCATAGATTGGGAACATATTTGACCCCAAGAGATCGAGGAGATGCTGCCTTAAGTATTTTAAATGTCTCGCTACTAGATCCATATATAGCAGCAAGCGCACTCGAAGCTGCAGCTATTTTTAAAAACTCTCTCCTAGTCACTGAAAGCATACTTGACTCCCAGGGGAATTTTCCCCTAGAAGAGTATATCACTGAAAAATAAAAAATTTAACGGATGTAAACTTGAACGTATTATCATATAAGTCTCTTTTATATATACATGCCCTACATCTTCTGTTCATGGCCTCTGCCTTCTCCGCTGGGTAGTTGGAGTGCTCTTAATAGAGAATGATATAATGGGAATGAGAGCTTCAGAAAGCGAGAAGCATAAGTATCGTGAATATTGCTTCGTATATAAGTAGTATATTGTCATACATTTAATGAGAACAGGGCAGAAAACATTCCTGTATAATACCCCCCATAATTGCAGCAATTCTCGTGACAGTAGGAGAGATCCTGAGATATGTGACACCCCTAAGCAGTGTAATGGCTATGCTCTTTCCTTTACCCTAATATTCTCTCTTTCTCCTCCTTTTAATGATATTAAACGTGGATAGAATCTCAATCTACTTCTTAATCTTCTTTTGAGACTATAGGTCCTTCAGGGCCATTCTCCCGCCATACTTAGCCCATATAAAGCATGTTCCCTCTGAGGATACCATACAAGGGCCATAGGGCCTATCGGGAGTACATCTAGTTAGAAAGTGGGGGCAATCAGTGGGTTTGGCAATCCCTAGCGTTACCTCGGCGCATTTACATCCGGGCGGGAGATCTCTCTTCCACTCAATAGCACTTGGCTCTATTAGCCCGAAGGAGTACTTTGCATCGTAGGAACGATACTTCTCCTTAAGGGTAAGTCCGCTCATTGGAACGTAGCCTATTCCCCTCCAAGCTGCATTTACAACATCGCAAGTCTCCCTTATGGCCTTTTTTGCCTCCAGATTACCTTCCCAAGTAACTACCCTACTATACTCATTCACTAGCCTAGATTTTCCCTCCTTGTTCTGCTTTAAGATTTCTAGGATTGTGAGCAGGACATCTATAGGTTCGAAGCCCGATACGACTGTGGGTATGCCATACTCCTTCGGCAAGAACTCCCAAGCTTTCGCACCCGTGACTGCTGAGACATGGCCAGGAGCTATCACTCCCCTAATGGGCGATTCAGGGAAATTATCCAAGGTATACCTCATGATGGGGGGTGTAAGCCTGTAGGCTATCAGGAACTTCAGATTATCTGGTATGCTTCTCCTCATCACCTGAGTCAGAGTGGAGGGAGCAGTAGTCTCGAAACCCACTGCAAAGAATAAGGACTGTCTTCCATCTCTAGACATCTTTATTGCATCTAATATGCTATATACTACTCTGACATCCGCTCCTGAAGCCTTAGCTTCCTCCAGGCTTCTTGGAGATGAGAGACCTGTCTTAGGAAGCTTAAATGTATCTCCATAAGTATAGACCCTTATACCCTCCATTGAAAGTTTGATCGCCTGTTCAATATACACGGATGGTGTTATGCAGACAGGGCATCCCGGTCCTGCGACTAGCTCCACGTTATCTGGCATTAGATACCTTATCCCATAGTGGGAAATGGTCCACTCGTGGGTACCGCAAAAGTTCATTATTTTAATATTGCCGAGATCAGCTGATAGCCTCTCTATGGCCCTTACGATCTTCCTAGATAGCTCCTCATTGCGAAATTGAGCTAAAGCTTTCATAGATCATCCTCCAGTTCTAACTGACTTGCCACTTGACCTAGGGCAATACCACCGTCCCCCGGTGGGGCAGATGTATTTAACTTCACCTTAAAACCTTTCTCCTCAGCTGAATCCTCTATACCCCTAACTATGATCGAATTGACGGCTGCACCTCCAGATACAAGGATATAACTTGTATCAAGGTATGAAGCTTTCCTAGCCGCTAAGGACCCTAGAGATTTACCTAAAACATAAAGCACCGAGTAAGCTATATCTTTGATTTCCTCTCCTTCTTTCTCTAGGATGATCTCCATGAGCCTCGAAGTATCTATTCGCTCATTATATGTAGGGACCTCTACTCCATCTAGAAGCTTACCCCCAGTAGCTGCAGCTTCCAGTTTCATACTTGGCTCTCCCTCATATGTCCTCCTGTAACATATCCCGAGATAGGAGGATACGGCATCCAAAAATCGTCCTATACTTGAAATTAGGGGAGCTCCCCTTGAGGCCTGCCTTAACGAGATGGCTACCTCAAGCTCCCCTCCTGGCAATTTATTTACGAGATCGTGCCGGTATAAGACATCAAGAATATCGTTTTCAGACATAAATGTGCTTAAAATTCCTATAAGCATTCTCACAGGATACTCAGTAGCCCTATCCCCTCCCGGCATCGGCTGAGGCCTCAGCCCACCAACTCTCTCGTAAGAATTGTAATCAACGATCATAACCTCCCCTCCCCAGAAGGTCCCGTCATCACCATATCCAAGGCCATCTATGGCTATTCCAACTGATCTAGATGTTATACGTGATTCAGCCATGACAGATAGAATGTGAGCGTAGTGATGTTGAATTAGCTTTAGCTCACAACCTTGAGTAGCCCATCTCTCAGCAATTTTCCTAGAGGCATAAGTTGGATGTAAATCAGCTACTAAGATGGGTTTTGTTTCACTGCAAGATATACCATATACGCTCATAAAGAAATCGATCATCTTCTCCATGAACTCTAGGTTCTCAAGCTCATTAGTATCCCCTATATATTGAGTAAGTACGACCTTATCGGAAAAGGCGACGGCACCTGTGTTCTGCAGCTCGGCACCGAATGCTATTACAGGCCTCTTAAGTTCCTTAGGTAACCTTATCCAAGCTGGCGCATAGCCCCTCCCCCTCCTCAGCATTGTAACGTGGCCTGATGTGAACCTGACTACACTATCGTCGACCCTATTCACTATCTCCCTATTATGATGGAGCATGTAATCGACTATCTTGGAGAGCCTTTCCCTGGCGCACCGCTCATCTGTGCACATGGGTTTACCATACTTGTTTCCACTGGTCATTATGAGGATACGATCCCTAGTTTCCTTGAGTAACATGTGGTGAAGAGGGGTATAGGGAAGCATCACACCTACGGTATTCAGCCCAGGGGCTATCAGCTCAGATAGGTTGCTACCTCTTCTCTTCTCCAGTAGTAGGATAGGTCTCTCAGGACTTCTAAGAATTTCCTTAGCTAAATCATCCGCAATGAAGTGTTTATCTACAACACTGAGATCTAAGGCCATCAAGGCGAATGGTTTGGAAGGCCTCTCCTTCCTCTCCCTTAGCCTCTCTATAACATCGTCATCTGTAGCAAGGGAAGCTATGTGGTAGCCCCCTACTCCCTTTATCGCTACTATCTTACCTGAATCTATCAGCTTAGCAGCTTCGGATATGGGATCGTCCGCCGATATCCTTCTTCCCTCATTGTCCTCTAGCCATAGGGATGGACCGCAATTTGGACAGGAGATCCCCTGCGCATGGAATCTTCTGATATTATCTGGATCCCCATACTCTCTAGTGCACTCCTTACATAAAGGGAATTCCTTCATCGCTGTATTTTCCCTATCGTAGGGTATATCCCTCATCATGGAGAATCGCGGGCCGCACCAGGCGCAGCTGTTGAAAGGATACCTGAAGTGCCTATCTTTCGGATCATAGACTTCCCTTAGGCAGTCATCGCATACTGCTATGTCAGGAGGGATTATGGAGTCTATTTTCTTCTCTTTTTTACTAGGTAATATAAAAAAGCTCTTATAATCCTCAAATTGACTATTCTCAATGACTACCCTTTCTAGCCTAGCTGGAGGAGGCTTCTCCATGAAAAGCATCTTAATGAAATTTGTTACAGATAGAAGGCTCCCTTCGATCTTTATCTCGACTTCCCCTCCACCCATGTTCCTTATATAACCTTTTACTCCAGACTTCCTCGCTATTCTATGGACGAAAGGCCTGAATCCAACGCCCTGTACTATGCCAGATGCCCTAATTACGAAAGAAGATCCTTTACTTTCATTCATTTCCACTGAGAAGTCACCTTTTTCTTTTTAAACGCGCGCAAGAACGGTGATTAAATGGATACCATTCCCTGATCATCAAGATCTTTCTAGGGCTTCGATCATCTCCTTCCAGACCTCAATGGTTTCTCTAGCAGCCTCCTCATCTATCTTCGAGATTATCGCACCTACATGCACTATCACATAATCTCCAGGCTTCACATCCTCTAGGGTAGCATCCACCTCCCTAGATACTCCACCAAAGTCAACGATGGCTGTTCTATCCTTTACCTCCACAACCTTTCCAGGGATACCTAGGCACATTAACTACAACCTCCTCTCTACTTCTGATGCTATCGTGAGGAAAGATCTCCTGATCTCCTCAGAGACCTTGTGGGGAACCTGCCCCAAGATAAAGGCCTCCTCCATCTTGGGATCCAAGGGAATGTTCCCTAACACATCCACTCCGAGGGAAGAGGAATCAGATGACCCGAAAGGCCTTACTATCCGACCATCGCATTTGAGATAGGACATGTTCTCCACCAGTCCCAAGATATTCACCCCCTCATCCCTCAGCAGGGTGAGAGCTCTCTCTACGACCGATAAAGAGAGCCTAGAGGGAAGAGTCACTAGAATGACGCCCGATCTAGGGTGGCGCTTGAGGGCCCGGACGGCGAGGATCATCTCATCTCCAGTGCCGGGTGGTAGATCCACGATCAAGTAATCTAATTCGCTCCAGTTAGTCAGAGCGATCATCATTCTGAGTAGGGAACTTTTCTCCTCTCCACCTAGAGGTACAGGGGAGCTTCCTATTAGGTAGCCGAGGGACATTAGCTCCATACCATTCAGGCGTACTGGCTCAAATCCAAATCTCGTCGCCCTAACCAACCTATCAGTTCTGAACAATTCCGGAATCGATGGACCATGAACGTCTAGGTCTAGCAGACCCACTTTCCTCCCTATATCTGAGAGGATCGCTGCTAACGATATAGAGATTAGGCTTTTACCCACTCCTCCCTTGCCTGAGGCCACCATCACCAGCTTGTCCGCTCTGGAGATCCTCCTGAAGGCTTCATCTTGGATGACATCCGGAATCTCCATCAAGCTATCACCTTCGATACTCTGAGGTCCTTGCCGCTCACTAGATCGAAGTCTCTGCTCCCGCACCTGGGACACCTGAGGAGGGTCTTCGCTAGATCGGGAAGAAAGTGGAGGGGGCTCTCCTTGATTCCAACTGGTTCCTCCATCACCCCGAATTCCCTTACTAGAATCTTGTCAGCGGTTTCGAAGTCCCACTCAGCCCCACAAGAGTTGCACCTGAAGAGAGCCTTTTCTTCCCTCAGGATAAGCTTTGCTCCTTCTAGAGGAGTTCCCTTCGATATATCCTGGAAGGCTTCCCTGAAAATATCGATATTCAGCTCTAGAATTTCCCCAAAAGTTATCTCAATCATTTCTAAGGACTTCAATCCCTTGGACGATATGAAATCGAGGAGGGAATGGACAACAGCATCTGCTAAAGACCACTCGTGCAAAATATCACCTCACCGAGTTATTTCAACACATAAATCCGTTAGCCTTTCCTTAAAACGATGCTGTTCTATCTCTAGATGCAAGCCCAGATTAGAGAGCATTTCCTTGAGCATTTCAAGGGCTTTTAAGCATCCTTTCACTGCTGGAGTAGTGATTCCATCCCCTAAATCGATCATGTAGGGGATTATACCTAGGAGATAGGATTTCTCGGGGAGATAGCCCACGGCATCAGCTGCCGCCACTAGGAACTCGGGACTCACTCCGTGACTTCCTCCCTCTACAAGCATTCTAACGGCCTTAGACGGAGCTATTGCACCAGAATTTATCTTAAATAGCTTCACATCTCCAGGCGCTCCCTCTCTAGGATCGAGAGCATCCACTAAAAACATGACACTCTTCCCTTCCATATAGTCCAGCAGATTAAGGCCTCCGAGTCCGCCATCCACGACTTCAACTCCTTCAGGTAATTCAAAGGTAGATAAAGCCTCAGCAAAGCAGGATCCCACACCATCATCCATCAGGAGTCTGTTTCCTATACCCAAGATCAGAATCCCAGCTTGTTCAACAGTTTCCTCAATTCCTCCCTCAAATCCTCTAAGCATCCTTCATCTACCCCCGAGACCTCATCCCCCTCTACGTGGGGAGACATGCAGGTCACAGCCCATATCTCCCTTTCACCAGTTATAGCCACGAGCGCCTTAGCGAGAGATTCAGGATCATTTACTCCAAGCAGAGGAGGCGCCAGGAGATCTCCTGCCTTCATTCTATCTTCCGGAACGATCACCTCCAGATGCCTCAGTGAGATTCCTGCCTCGTCCCCTCGCTTAACTGATACAAAGACCACGAAATCAGGATCATATTCCACCACCTCTTGTAAAGTGGCTAGTGGGTAGGAGCTAGCATCGAATTTGCGGACATTCCCCTTTATTTTCATCTCCTCCATGAGCCTCAGTGGAACGGGACGATCCTCGCCTAGCCCTCCACCAGTGACTATGATAGCTAGCTTCTTTCCCCCCATTCTCACGATTCTCCTTCCCTTAAGCTGAAAGGCATTTCTTATAGCCTCTTCTATCGAATCTCCTCCAAGGATTTTCTTTATCTCCTCTTCTAAGGAACTCACATCCTCCTTTGCGGCATCAGGCATATTGTAGAACAGCAGTCTATCAACCTCCAGCCTCTTCAATAACCCCTGTTTCAAGGACTCTTCCAGCTCATCTATCTGGCCAGCGATACTCCCCAACAACTTAGCTATCTCCTTAAGATCCATCATCCATCACTAAAAAGAAATAATGAGGGAGAGGAAGAAAAGGAAAGATCATGTGACCTCTATCTTGTCCAAGAGGTACTGAACTATATGCACGGCTTGGAAGTCCTTGCCATAAAGGGTTGCTCCTTTGTTGATGTTGTATATGCAGGTGGAACATCCAGTGACCACCATGCTTGCATTTATCTCCGCTATCTCATCTATTTTCTGCTTTATGGCCTTCTTATAATCTTCTTCCAGTGAAGGGCAAAATTTCTCCTCCCACTTCTCTTGTTTTATCTCCTCACCAGTGAACTCCTCGATTATCTTCTTACCATCGCGAGTTACCAGAGCTATTCCAGTACCTCCCCCACAGCAGTGAGAGTACATGCCGGTCCCTCTAGGCAGGTCCTCATACTCGGAAGCAGTCGCTTTGACTAGTATCCTAGGCTGTTCTACCACACCACTACCCCTTGCAAGCTTGCAAGGGTCGTGCCACGTCACCTTACCGCCATCATGCTTCCTTATCTTTATCTTCCCCTTTTCATAGAGATCTGCTAGGTATTCGGTGATATGCACCACTTCGTATCGAGGCCTCTCGTTCATAACGAATGGCATCTCAAACCTCATTTCCATGTAAGGAGTACCTCCATGGGACATCAGTGCCTTCCTACCACCTATTCTCGCCATGTACGAGTTTATTCTTCTAAAGATCTTTCTCTCCGAATCTCTATCCCCTACGATAACACCCATCGGGGGCTCGAAACCGAGCGGCTCCGAGGGCATAGTCCAGTTCTCGCCTACCTTATCTAGTATCTTCACCGTGGAAACTATAACCTCAGGTGTAAGCATGGCCTCCACCAGCCATGGGAGGTAAACTACATCAGCTCCCTCCTTGTCCAGTGGGAGATCCTTCCCTATCGCTTTCCTAGCCTCCTCCAGTATACCTTTCCACTTCTCTCTCACTCTATTATTAATTAACACACTATCGGAGAGTTCAACCGACTGGAGGAACTTGAGGGTAGAAGGAGTTCTTCCTATCTTGTCCAAGATCCTCCTGAGCATTATCACAAGTTTACCGCTGTATATACCGAAGGCGCAGGTCTGGTAGCAGTATCTGCAGTTGACGCATCTGTAGGCCATGTTCGTCATTCTATCTAGGTCCTTCTCGTCCTTCGGATACTTCGCACCAACGAGTGGACCCAGCACCTTACCAGCTATAGTTATCTTCTTCCTATAGATGTATCTCATTTCTTCCGCCTTGTCAGCCGGTTCATAGATCGGGCCAGCTACTGTGTAGGGACAGAAAGGAGCGCATATGCCACAGGAAACGCATGATTCTAAGAAGTGGAGGGTCACAGAATCCAGATCAGCGAGCACCGTATCTATGGCTTCCTCAATTCCCTCTATCATAGCCCTCTCCTCCACAGATCATAGGCTTCATGGAGCTTTCCGTACCAGAAGCCGAAGACGAAGTGGAAGAACTTCGTGAAGGGAAGTATAATCACCAAGATTTCGGCGGAGAGTATGTGCAGTCCTAGGACGAACTTGTAAGTCTCTACTTCATCGTAGGGTAAGTGATGGGTGGCCATGTATCCGCTCACCAGTATGAGAAGTAGGAGAAGAAGGGCTATGAAGTCACCCAATCTGATTCTGGCTAATTTCTCCCTGAATTTCTCTGGTATCTTCTCTAGCAGCTTGAATGTTGTCCCTATTATAGCGAGTATAGCCAATACGTCGCCATTAAGGACCACGGTGAGGGGTCCCCACACGGTATTGACAAACTTGTAAGACATGCCGCTTACTGGAGTGAGGGGTGCGGTGACTGTTAGGAATGATGAAGTTGAGCTGGTCGGAATGGCGAGCACGCTCAGGATGCCGTATGGAGGGAAATAGTAAGACCACCAAGCTATGTGATGGGAGAGCAGGAATAGTATTGGAATGACGCCAAAGAAGTGGAGCAGGAAGATTCCTGAAACGAATGTCACCTTGGATCTCTTTATAGCTGCCACTATTGCATGTATGAAGGCATCTATAAGTATGTATACCTTGTGTGGAAGGGAAGTTCTTCTCCACAATGGCTGCGCAGTCCTCTTGTACAGGAAAATGTACCTCGATAGCCTATAGATAATGCCGAAGATAAAGAGGATTATAGTGGGAACGAACATATCATATACGGCGAATTCATAGAGCCCCATTTCAACCCCCTCATACTCCACACACGGGGGTGATGAGCTTCTCTATCCTTTTATTTCCTACGAAGACATGTACGGAGCATGCAATGCATGGATCAAAGCTCCTTATTGCCCTAACTAAATCTAAGCCAGTCCACTGGTTTTCTGGAACCTCCTCCGTTATGACTGTTCCCATAACTGATTCCTCATACGGACCAGTCTTCCCCCATCTCCCCTTAGGGGATAAATTGGCTGTAGTCGGAGCATGTATTTGGTAATTCTTTATCCTGTAATTCTCGACGACCATCCAGTGTCTCACACTTCCTCTAGGCGCCTCGTCGAATCCAAATGCTACGGAGAATGATGGTTTTTTCCAAGGCCTCGATGTTTCAGTCTTTCCAGCTTTAGCAAGTTCTAACCCCATTAATAAGTTGCTCCAAGCTGCAGCAACGTCTAAAGCCACATTATAGGCCCTAGCCCTCATCCTCTCTATGGTGGTGGAGGCGCCTACCTTTGGTATGCTCCACTCGAAGGTGATAGCATTCCACGTTCCGGGTGGCAGTTCCGATACACCGTTTGTACGTGGTAGGTCTATTTTGACCTTTCCTCCATTATGAAGAGCGTGATTCCACATTCTAGCTATCGGACCGACCTCTATCGGATATATTTTGCCATTCCATACGAATCTCACGGTGCCAGTCCAAGTGTACTTGGACTTCCAGTCCTGTGCTTTGGGATTGGGTATCGTGGTCTTGTTCCATGGATGGTATTTGGCCAGCTCGGCGTTGCCCCATACCACCGGATTCCCGAGGGGATCCTTATCGATGAATGTCGTATTCCAGTCGCTGTAGAAACCCCTATCCACTATCTCTATGGTTCCTAGGTTCATATCAGTGAGCTTATCTGTGACAGGTTCGCCGTTAAGTATCAATCCGGGTTTTATGAACCTTTTCCTTCCAGCCTCATTTATATTCGAGTATATTTCATCGGGGCTATCTCCTAGGGAAGAATAGGTCTCTGGATCCTCAAAGATCCCCACACTCAGTAAGTTCGGTTTCTCATAGGTCATTCCCTGCTTCTCATAACCAATGGAGTTGTAAAAATTGGCTATGTCCTCCCAAACAGCAACCACCATCTTCACCCATGCCGTTAACTTTGTGAGACGATAAGAATACTCTATGAGGTTCTCTGTAGTTACCGTTGCACCTATACCACCGGGAATGAGCGTTCTTGGATGAGGATGGGAACCATAAAAC
Organism: Thermoproteota archaeon; assembly: GCA_027491785.1. GTDB lineage: Archaea > Korarchaeota > Korarchaeia > Korarchaeales > Korarchaeaceae > Korarchaeum. Next base: position 10,345 of record JAOZGJ010000110.1, read on the forward strand.
AGGACACCAGCTTGTCTAGCAATTCTCTGCATTTTCAGGGCTAGCATGTATATTTTACCTTGAAGTGGGTTCAGCCCATCCAATAGGTCAGAAACTGTGGAAAAACCATGTATATCGGAGTTCTCTGCCTTCGTGGCCTTGGCCTCTTTATAAACGGAAGGTGTAAGCTTGGACACGACGACACCGCTATAGTCCGGACCAGCCAATATGTTGAGGTGAGTCGGATGGTCGTAGATATGATCGGTCGCTGCCCATGCTAAATTACGGATCACCACACCGAAAGGCTTCGGAACCGCGCCCAGAGCCATGTCATTAGCCTTGACGGATGCATTGGCGTGGGAGGCGGCGCAGACTCCGCATATCCTGCTAGTCAAATGTATCGCATCAGGAGGTTCTCTCCCCCTTAAGAAAACCTCGAATCCCCTGAACATAGCGGAGAAGGCCCATGCCTCCTTGACCATTCTTGTAGTGGTATCCACAATTGCGTTAAGGCCTAAGTGTCCCTCTATTCTAGTGATAGGATCTATAAATATGGTCTTCTCACTCATCCTATTCACCTCCCTCCTTCTCCTTCTTCCTCGCGGGTCTGCTCATTACGTAACCGGCTGCAAGACCGACAGCCGCCGCGCCCACTGTGATCCCAGCTAAGGTTGCTGTATCTGGCATCGAAGGAGCCTGAAGGGGCTTGTAGAAGGGTTCGTATCTATCCGGGAATCCGGGCATCGTGCACCCAATGCATACCCCGCCAGTTCTGGTGGGACCTCCGATCCCGTCTATCCAACCCACTCTGTTCCACGGACAGTTACTCACCGGACCCTTACATCCAACCTCGAAGAGGCATTTGAAGTCGTTGTCTCCTGGATTCTTCCTGAAATCACCGGCAGCATAAAACCCTGCCCTCGGACATTGCTCATGGGTCGTCCTACCGAATATGTAAGTAGGTCTCCAGTATTCATCGAGATCGGGGAGTGGCAGTAAGCCATCAACTGCAAGTATCAGGTGCCCCAACACCCTTAAGATAGCGTTGCCATTTGCTGGACATCCGGGGATAGCTACTGCTGGCCTAGCTTCCCCGGTAGGCGATACCTCGAGCTTACCTTTACCCTGAATGAAGTTCAGGAACGGCTTAGCTTCGGGCCATCTGCTCACAGCTCCCCTTATCTCCCTCAATGGATCGTCGAAGAAACCAAAAGCGCCTGTGGGGCTCCATCCATCAGCAGAATATCCAGCCTGATCCAGAACTTGGCTGGCCACTATACCGCCATAACATGCGCAGTTGCCCACTGCCACAACTGCTACAGCACGTTTCAGCAACCTCCTGACCCATTCGTTACCAGTGATTGGCCTGCCATTCTCCTCTCCGAGGACGAACCACCATCCACCTGTCTTGGCTGCTGCGTCTTCATCGGGGAAGGAACCCTCAAGGACGAGGACATAAGGATCCAACTCACCAGCTTCAGCCTTGTGCAAGTACTCTATAGCTGCCTCTCCCCACTCAGGCATTATGGTCTCATGGAATACGACTCTAACCTTGCCAGGGCCTATAGCAGGGTTCTCTCCTACCAATACTTGGACTAAATCTGGGGCGTTGCCCTCTATCATGGAGATTGTGTTACCGGCACAATCTTGGGATTCAAACCAAATTAGATTAACGGATCCCTGTTTAAGCGTTTGAGCAGCCGTTTTCTGAAGCTTCTGAAAGTCCATTAAAAGTAAAGAAGCAGCTGCCGAGAGTTTTAGGAAATCCCTCCTACTGAGGGAGATCGAGGCAAGTAAACTTTCCTTTTGTCCTTCCATCTAAAAACACCTCATATGTACATATGAACCACTGTAATGATGAGTTTTGTATACCTATAAATTTTACTAAGTATCCATTAATAGGTGTTAAAATATGACCATATCAAATATTATATGCGTGAAGATTTATGAAATAAGGTTATTATTCCATATTTCTATCCATTATCCCGGCTTTTATTAAAAATTAAAATTTTTAATATAGGATATAACGGTAGTATATCTAAAGTTAAATAAGATATTTCACATTATTTATTTAAAAATTTTATATAAATGATCATATAATGTTGATATAATTTCTCTTATTGCATTTGGTGGCAAGTGCGGTCGACGCTCTTGAAAGTTCTCAGACTATACTGGTTAAGAGTAGAGTAAAGAACATTATTCATCGATAAGAAAAATAAACTACAGTAATATGCCATCTGAGCCTATATTTAACCTCTACAAGAGAGGAAAATAGAGATCAAAATTTAATGGCATGGAGATAGCTGACACGGCACACGTAGAAGAAGGGAAGGGGAATGGATGAGTTAATGCAACTAACCTTAAAGGAACTATCAAAACTCACTAGCAAATGATATAAGACTTCTCAGAATAACAGAAGTTCAATTCTATTGTACCATAAGTGCGATAGCCATTCTTTTCTCCTCTATATTATCGATTTCACCGTCGTGTCGGATCAGGAGAGTTATTCTACTTCTAAGGAGGAATTCAGAGTATTAGTGCAAAATTAAAACGTCCTTCTTTAGGTCAGTGGGAGCTTAATTAGACATTCAGCTCTTTTTTGGGGATCTAACCACAGAAGTCCTCAAGAAGGTCCTTACCCCCATGGAGGAAGCAATATAGAGATTAGGTAATGTCATTTGAGAATGGAACTCTAAGTGAATTATATAATAGCTTCATTTAAAATAGATCCTAAAGTAGCTGGGGAATACACGAAGCTCTGGCTTGAAGAGGATTTATAGAGAGTAATTTAATTTATTAGGAAAGAGAAGGACAAGGTGTGATCGAGATGCCCGGTATAATTACATTAGCCCATGGATCAGGTGGTAGAGGGACTTATGAGATCTTAGAATCCCTGATACTTTCTCACCTCTCAGACCCTATGAAGAGGATAGAAGGTGGTGTTGGTGTTGATGAGTTGGATGATGGTGCAGCAATACCTTTGCCAGATGGCAAATACGTAGTGTTCTCAATAGATGCCTACACAGTAAATCCACCCTTCTTCCCCGGTGGGAATATAGGAGAGCTGGCAGCTTCTGGAACTATAAATGACATCCTCATGATGGGTGCCAAGCCTCTTGCAATCTTAGACTCCATAGTGGTGGAAGAGGGCTACCCCATATCCGAGTTGAGGCAGATAACAAATTCCATGCTGGAAATATTGAAAAGATATGATATAAAACTGATAGGGGGAGATTTCAAGGCAATGCCGAGAGGGAACCTAGATAAAATCCTGATAACAACAGCTGGCATGGGAATAGCTGAGCATTTAATAATAGATTCTAACTTAGCACCAGGCGACAAGATAATAATCTCTGGAACGATAGCAGAGCATGGAGCTGCTATACTCGCTGCTCAGGAGGGGCTGAAAGTTGAAGGAAGATTAAAAAGCGATACTGAACCATTAGTCGACCTAATGCTCCCTCTTCTCGAGAACTATGGAGAATTCATCCATGCGGCTCAGGATCCAACGCGTGGAGGAATAGCAGAGGTGTTAAACGAGTGGGCATCGAAGAGTAACCTTCTAATAAGGGTATCTGAGGGAGATGTACCCATAAGGGAGGAAGTGAGATCTTTCACAGAATTGATGGGTATAGATCCCTTTAATTTAGCCTGCGAGGGAAGGGCCGTTCTTGCGGTGGATCCCAGAGTAGCTGAGGAGGTCCTAAGATTCATCAGGGATCTAGGCTTCAGCGATGCATCGATAGTAGGGAACGCAGAGGAAAGCTCCAGATATGGAGGTAACGTGGTATTGAAAACAGTTGCAGGGGGATTGAGATTACTTGAACGCCCAACTGGTTCTATTGTACCTAGGATATGCTAGCTAGCTCTAGCTATAGAACATCGCTAATCTCTTAGCATCTTATCTATTTTATCCCCATTTTTCTTTTCCCTACCACATAAGTGGCACAATAATGTGAAGTAAAAGTGAGATGAGAAGAAGGTAAATAAATTATTCATCAATTTAGTCCTATTTATTTCTTAAAGCTCCCACATTCATCGGCGCACTTTCCTATAACCTTCAATATATTCATCACAACTCCCAGACCTCTCTGCACTTCAGGATCCCTGAGTTTATTGAGGAGACCCACTGGTCCTACTTTCTCCTCCCTGTCTAAAGCCTCTGAGAAATCCTCCATACACTTAGGTGAAACGAGGAAGGCGAATCTACCTAGCAGCTCAGATAGCTCCTGAAGCGCCTCCTCTTTCATGAATGCCCTTTCGAATGCCATGATCGAGAAGAATAGCCCAAATAATTCATCGAGCATTCCAGCGCCTATAAAAAGCTCTAACCTCTCCAGAAGATAGTTAAAGGAATCCATGTTCTCCAATAAAGTTTCAAGTTTCTTAATATTCTCGGGATTAGATAGAAGATCTTCTACTTTAGCTCCTTCATCAGGCATAATAACACCTTAACCGAGCCTAAATATTCCCACCTAGGATGCATGTCCAATAGATCCTATTCATCGCCAGCTTAGCTAAGTGGAGTATCCTAGAAGGTATTAGACCTGGTGCATCCTTATAGTAATAGCTAGATACCTGAGCCGATGCTACTTCCCTTCCCATCTCTATAAGGCAGAAGCTCTGTCCATCGAACATTACCCTCTTACTCTCTCCCTTGATCTCATAGGCTATATTATCCGCAACGGTTGATGCTTGAAAGTGAGCTACCACCCCCGTCTTTGGAATTGGTAGCGACACAGCATCTCCTATGGCGAAGGCATCATCGTACCCCTTTATGTTCAGGAAGTACTTGTCTACGGGTATCCATCCCTCCTCAT
>JAOZGJ010000004.1 GCA_027491785.1 Thermoproteota archaeon
GTCAATATAGTGGAAGATCAGTGGTTCATAGACTACTCCAATCTGGAGTGGAAGAGAATGGCTCATGAGGCATTGAATGATATGAAAATAATTCCCAAGGAAGTTAGGAAGGAATTTGAAGAGGCCATAGACTGGATGAGAGAGAAAGCATGTGCCAGGAAAAGTGGTCTTGGAACTAGGCTTCCTTTCGACCCCAATTGGATAATAGAGAGTTTAAGCGATTCTACTATCTATATGGCTTATTATACCATAAGCAAGTACATAAATGAAGGTGTCATAGGAGCTGATCATCTGGATAATGAGGTATTCGACTATATATTCCTCGGAAAAGGAGATCTAGAGGAGATAGCGAGGAAAAGGGGGTTGGATAAAGATATTATTAGAGCTATAAGGGACGAATTCCTTTACTGGTATCCGCTCGATTCGAGACATAGCGGAAGAGACCTCATCTGGAACCATCTGACTTTCTTCATCTTCAATCACGTTGCCATATTCCCAAGGGATCTCTGGCCGAAGCAGATAGTAGTCAATGGATCTGTGACGATGGAAGGAAAGAAAATGTCAAAGTCCTTGGGAAACATAATACCGATAAGGAAGGCAGTAGAGATGTTTGGGGCTGATCCTATAAGGTTATCTGTGTTAGGATCAGCTGAATTGTTATCTGATGCTGACTTCTCTCCTCAGGTAGCCTCGAGTACATTGAAGAAGCTCTTCAGGATCTACGATTTGGCCAAGGAATTCAGAGATTCGAGAGTGAGTAGGGAAGCGACTGACTTCTGGGATAAGTGGATACTAGAGAGAATGAGGAATCACATCATCGTAACCACTGAAGCTATGGAGGAGTGCAGGAGCAGGGAAGCAATACATCATTCGCTATATCTGCTGCTTAACGAGGTAGAGGAGTACTTAAGCGCCAAAGAACCGAATAGAGGATTAATGAAGGCAGTATTTATGATATGGGCTAGATTGCTCTCTCCATTTGCCCCTCACATGGCGGAGGAGATCTGGGAAATGCTAGGAGGAGAGAGCTTCGTTTCGATGGAAAAGTGGCCCGAGCCGGAGGAAATACCTAATTACCCAGAGGCGGAGGTATCCTATAACATGATTAATAATGTACTAGAGGACATAAAGAGCGTTATTGCTTCTGGAATTAGAGGAAGCAGAGTTTACCTGTATATAGCCTCTAAATGGAAATATGACCTCTTCAGGAAGATAGAGGAATTGAAGGAAAAGTATGGACTTAATCCTAGGAAGATAATTCCGGAAATAATGAAGAAAGATGAATTCAGGAGGAAGGGTAATCAGGCAGTAGACCTGATCAGACGATTCTCAACGGGAGGGTGGCCTTGGCTTCCCAGCAGGGAAGAAGAACTTAAGGCTTTAGAGGACGTTAAATCCTACATGGAAAAACAGATAGGAATGTCCATAATAATTGAAGATGAGGATTCTCCAAGCTACGATCCAAAGAAAAGATCAGAGAGGGCAGCTCCAGGAAGACCAGCTATTTACATCGAGTGAGAGGACCTTCCCTTTCCGAGCCTCTATTTATTTAATTTGCCATTAATCCAGTTCAGTTAGGTTCGGTCTATCTAACTACTTTCTATCCTCCTTTTTCTTCCTGCCTGCTCGCCAATTATTTACCTCCTACATCCTATCTGCTATATAGTGGAGGAGATCTACTACCCTCGCTGAGTATCCCCACTCGTTATCGTACCATCCCATTACCTTAACCAAGTTGCCATCCACGACTTGAGTTAGGCCCGGATCAAATATTGTGCTATGCTCATCTCCCACCAAGTCTATAGAGACAACGGGATCGTAGGCTATTCCTAGATACTTCGACAGTGAACCTGAGGCCGCCTCTTCGAATACCCTATTTACTTCCTGAGCATTTGTCTCCTTCTCGACCTCAGCCGAGAAATCCACTATAGATACATCCGATGTGGGTACCCTCAGGGACATTGCTGCGAGTTTTCCTCTAAGATCGGGAAATATGAGTTCTATAGCTTTGGCAGCACCTGTTGTCGTGGGTATTATTGAGAGAGCTGCTGCTCTAGCCCTCCTCAGATCTCTGTGAGGAGCATCTAAAATTCTTTGGTCATTTGTATATGAATGAACCGTGGTCATCAAGCCCCTTCTTATCCTGAAGTTCTCGTGCAGGACTTTCACCAGTATGGCGAAGGCATTGGTCGTGCAAGATGCATTACTTATCACATGGTGCTTTGAAAGGTCAAGCCCGGATTCATTTACTCCCATAACTACCGTATAGTCTGCTGGTTCTCCTCTAGCAGGGGCGGTGATTATCACCTTCTTCACGGATCCCCTCAGATGTTTAGCGGCATCGCTCCTAGATCTAAATAGGCCTGTAGCCTCCACCACTATATCAACTCCTACATCATCCCAAGGGATCTTGGATGGATCTCTTAAGCTAAAGACTCTGATCTCCTTCCCATCAACTATGAGGTTACTTCCCTCAGCCTCAACAGTACCCTTGTACCTGCCGAAGACTGAATCGTATTTCAGTAGGTGAGCTAGAGTTTTAGGCTCCGTTATATCATTAACTGCGACGAATTCGAGGTCAGGATATCTCTGACCTATCTTGAATACCTGCCTTCCTATTCTACCAAACCCATTTATTCCTATTCTAACTGGCATAATGCATCTTGTAGGAAAAAATAAAAATGGTTTCTAAAGGGGAAGTAAGGTGAAGGGTTAGGAACTCACTTTCCTAGCGAATTCCTCAGCTACTCTCTTGTAGCGTTCCATTTCGCTTGTTCCCATCGGTCTTACTTTCTTAAGGGCCTCTTCGAAGTGCTTCCAGCGAATCTTAAGGTCATCCTTATGGGATATCGCTTCCTTTGGGTCCTTATACTTTGATACATGTTCCTTTAGAGCTATCAAGGCGGCTGTATTAACCAAGTTCTCCAGATCAGCTCCTGTATATCCTTCTGTAAGCTTTGCTAGTTCTTCTAGATTCACGTCGTCAGATAAAGGCTTACCTCTGCTATGTATCTTGAGTATTTCTATTCTGGCCTTGAAGTCAGGTGGAGGAACGTATATAAGCCTGTCGAATCTTCCAGGCCTTAGAAGAGCTGGATCCAGTAAATCAGGCCTGTTAGTTGCTGCTATCACAACGACCTTCCTGAGCTCCTCTAACCCATCCATTTCAGTTAGTAATTGACTTATTATCCTCTCAGTAACCCTAGAATCACCTGCCGCGCCTCTAATTGGAGCTATCGAGTCTATCTCATCGAAGAATATTATGGCTGGAGCTGATTGCCTAGCCTTCCTAAAGATCTCCCTTATTGCTTTCTCACTCTCTCCTACCCACTTGCTCAGAATCTCAGGCCCCTTGACACTTATGAAGTTGGCTTCACTCTCGTTGGCTACTGCCTTAGCTAACAGCGTCTTACCAGTGCCTGGAGGTCCATAGAGGAGTATGCCTTTAGGCTGCTTCGCTCCGCTAGCCTTGAATAGTTCTGGATACTTTAGCGGCCATTCAACGGCCATTCTAAGCTCTTCCTTTACTTCCTCCAAGCCACCTACATCGCCCCACCTTACATTAGGAACTTGAACTATTACCTCCCTCAATGCCGAAGGAGTTATGTCCTTTAGGGCGTCTAAGAAGTCTTGCATTGTTACCTGTAATTTATCCAATATTTCAGCTGGTATCTCCTCGCTCTCGAAGAGATTGACCTCCTTCATGATCCTCCTCAAAGCCCTCATAGCTGCCTCCTTGGCAAGGGCCGCCAGGTCAGCTCCAACGAACCCATGAGTTATGTCAGCCAATTTGTCCAAGTCCACATCATCAGCCAGGGGCATTCCCCTAGTATGTATCTGAAGTATCTCCTTCCTCCCCTCCCTATCTGGGACCCCTATCTCTATTTCCCTATCGAATCTCCCAGGCCTCCTCAAAGCTGGATCTATAGCATTAGGTCTGTTAGTGGCTCCTATGACAATTACCTCGCCCCTTCCCTTCAATCCATCCATCAAGGCCAATAATTGGGCCACAACCCTCCTTTCAACTTCTCCAGTTACCTCTTCTCTCTTTGGAGCGATTGCATCTATCTCATCTATGAATATTATGGAAGGGGCATTCTTCTCTGCCTCCTCAAATATCTCCCTGAGCCTTTTCTCGCTCTCTCCGTAATACTTGGACATTATCTCAGGCCCCGATATGCTTATGAAGTTGGCTTCGCTCTCGTTGGCTACTGCCTTAGCTAACAGCGTCTTACCAGTGCCTGGAGGTCCATAGAGGAGTATGCCTTTAGGTGGATCTATTCCTAGCTTCTGGAAGAGTTCTGGATGCCTTAGTGGAAGCTCAACCATCTCCCTTATCTTTTGAATCGCATCCTTCAGTCCACCTATGTCCTCGTATGTAACTCTTGGAATCTTTCCCTCCTCAGGAGCTGGCTTCTCGCTGATTTCTATTTCGGTATCTGGGCCCACGATCACGGCATCAGCTACTGGCTGCATCCCGACAACTACTAGCTCTAGTCTAGTGCCAAGCACATTTATCGGTATCTTATCCCCTCTAGTGAGAGGCCTACCCTCCAGCAGCCTCTTTAGGTAGTCTTCTCCTCCTAGGAGGTGAAGAGGCTCCGTTGGAGCGAGCACTACTCTCTTAGCTTGCTTAGTAAATGCCTTCCTTATCTTAACGGGATCATCTATGGCGACACCAGCGTTCCTCCTAGTATAGCCATCTATCCTTATGATCCCCTTACCATAGTCGGAGGCATAGGAGGGCCATGCTCTAGCGGCCGTTACCTTCCTCCCCTCTATAAGTATTATGTCACCTGTCTCTATGTGAAGCTTCTCCATACTTTCAGGATCAAGTCTAGCAATCCCCCTTCCTACGTCCTGGGAATGAGCCTCAGCCACTCTTAGAGTAACGTATTTCCTCTCTGAGTTCATGTAAAACACCTCTTACCCTATCCTTCAATCAATCAATTTCAGAAAAAGGAGTGACCTCTCACTCCACTTTTATCCTAGTTCCCTCCTCTTTTATCGGCTTCTTAGGCTTAAGTGTTATCTCTAATATACCGTTATTATACTTCGCATGGGCACTTTTAGGATCGACTTCTACTGGGAGGTCTACCTGTGTTCTATATTTTCTATCCTCATTTTCTGCCTTTATCCTTACCAATTTCTCCGTTGCCTCTACTTCTATCTTATCCTTATCAACCCCAGGTATTTCAGCTATTACTTTGACTTCATTTGCCTTGTTGTCAACGACGACGTCTACGAAGGGCTCTCTGTATCCTGCCTCCTCTATTACAGGAGGTTTGACGTTGCCGAACCTCCTTATAATAGGTTTCCCATCAGGTCCTATTGTTATACTGAAGCCATACACATAAGGTCCCCTTATCTCTCCTTCTCCCCTAGCGGTAGAAAAGAACTCATCCATCATTCTCTCAAGGTCCTCGAAATCCTTTTCCATATCTTCGAGGAACCTCTTCCAGTACTTGTTCCACCACATATTATCCACCTCCAATTATCCTGATAGTAAATTAATATATAAATTTTATGTAACCTATAGAGAAAATCTCCTGAGATTTTTCAGGATTTCCTCTCTCATCCAAATCAAATGGGACTCTACTCCCTCTAGTTCTTGGATTAGCTCGTCTATGTCCTGTATAAGACGAGAAGAGTGCGTTATAGTTTCGCTAAATGAGGTCATCTCCCCAAGGATATCTAATCTCCTCCTGATCTCATCTATTCTCTTCTTTATATCCGTGGTTAATCTATTTGTGGGCTCTATTTCCATGAATTTCATTTGAAGAGAATCCTCTGTTAAAGTAATAACCAATCTTAAGGACCTTGAGATGCGATAATACTTTCTAGGTCTGCCTGGCCCCCTATTCACCGAATATGCTTCTACTATACCTAGGGATTCAAGCTCTCTCACATGTTTAAGGGCAGCTGGTGGAGTTATACCAAGTATTTCGGCGATCTCTTTCAAAGTAAGGGGTTTTCTAGTTAGTAATGATACTATTTTTCTCTTAGTCTCCCCGGAAAGTACCTCTATTATATCCTCCTCTCTCATTTTCCATCTAGTAAATTATAATATAAAGTATTATTTAAGGATTCATTTATCAGAATATCAACGTTCAACAATAGTTTAACTCTATTACTCTATAAGAGAACCGGTGGGGAGATGATCCGAGAGAAAAACATGGCTTCGTTGGTAGCTATAATTGGTGTTATGGCTGCTCTTACCACTGTAGCAACTATGATAATACAGATACCTACCCCTGCAACTGAAGGTTACATAAATCTTGGTGATACGATGGTTATGCTCTCAGGGACCCTCTTCGGGACTATAATTGGATCTCTATCTGGCGGGATAGGTTCCGCCTTGGCAGATCTACTTACTGGATATGGACACTGGGCACCCTTTACGCTGGTGATAAAGGGAATAGAGGGATACATTGCTGGGATATCCAGAGGAAAGGGTAAGGTAATTTCCCTCCTTATACTTATAGTGGCAGGAGCTGAGATGGTTACGGGCTACTTCTTAGTGGAGGTATGGATGTATGGCATAGGAGGTGCCCTAACTGAAGTCCCTGGGAACTCCTTCCAAGCCCTCTCGGGAATAGTCTTCGCTTATATTCTGACACCGGTCGTGAGAAGGGCGTTGAGGAATGAAATTTAGGATTAGGGGTAAGCTCCCACCAGATGTTCTCTTCAACGATATCCTGAGCAGGTTACCTATATCTGGGGAGGGGGTCTTACTAGGGCCGTCTATAGGAGAAGACGCCGCTATTCTAGACATGAATACTAAGCTATTAGCGATTCATTCAGATCCTGTTACAGGCGGGGGAGATCTGGCAGGATGGCTTTCCGTGTATGTCGCCTCTAACGATATAGCTACTAGAGGCTTAAGACCTAAATGGCTACTAACCGTCTTCCTATTTAGAGATGGAGCTGAGGAGGATGAGATTAGAACAATCGTTGATCAGGTAGGAAGCGCAGCTAGGGAGATCAATGCCTCGGTCATTGGCGGGCATACTGAGATAACTCCAAACCTTCCCTTCAATATAGTTGTGACGACCGCCTTGGGAATAGGAAAAGACGTCTTATACACTAAAAATGCTAGAGTAGGGGATCTCTTGGTAGTTACAAAGGATATAGCTCTTGAAGGGACAGCTATACTAGCATCTGAGCTGTTTGAGGAGCTAATTCATAGGGGAGTTAGGACAGATACCTTGAGGCGAGCTGAAGGATTCATTAAGGAGATAAGCATAGTAAAGGAGGCATTGATATCATCGAAAGATTTTGCCAGAGCTATGCATGATCCAACAGAGGGTGGCCTTCTAGGAGGAGTGCAGGAGATTGCTCTCGCCTCCGGAGCAGGATTTAGGCTTTATGAGGAGAAGATTCCACTGAGAGAAGAAACCAGAGAAATATGCGAGGCATTGGATATTGATCCTCTCAGGTTGATAAGCTCAGGAAGCCTCCTAATCTCGGTAGATAAGGAGAAGACTCCAAACCTCATTAAGAGATTGAATGAAGCAGGAATAAAGGCGACAGTTATAGGTGAGCTAATACCTCCAAGCGAAGGGATGATCCTCATTAGGAAAAACGGTGAGAAAGAAGATGTAAGCGAGCCCGTGATAGACGAGCTATGGAGAATCCTGTAACTACAACTGCAACTACAACTTCAGCTGACCATTCATGCATGATTTTTCCAATATTTAAAAGTAATAGGGGAAGCACTCAAGGGGGAGAACTTGGACCTTGTGGTATGTACTAAGCTCGTTTATGACGAAACGCAGATCCCAGTCGAAGATGACGAGCTCAAGATAGATCAGGCCCCAGTTAAGATCAGCGATGCAGACTTAAATGCGCTAGAGGAAGCAGCTAGGATAAAGGAGAGGGAAGGTGGTACTGTCACAGCTGTGATCGTTGTAACGGGGCCTTTCGATGATGCTGTTCTGAATGAAGCATTGGCCATGGATGTCGACCGGGCCCTTATAGTGGAAGGTGGCGAGGTCGCCGGGCATAATCCATATAGGACAGCTCAGGCCATATGTGAAGTTATAAGGAAGGAGAATATTAAATACGATCTCATATTATGTGGAGAAGGGTCTTCTGATCAGTACAGCTGCTCTATATCTGCAATGATGGGAGAAATATTGGGCATTCCTGTAATTACCTTCGCTGGAAAGCTGGAAATTTATGATGGTAAGGTAAGGGCTGAAAGATATCTAGAAAGTGGGTTCGAAGTGCTTGAGGCTCCATTACCAGCGGTTATCTCGGTTACTCCGGAAATAAATGAGCCTAGGATCCCGACAGTGTTGCAGATCATGAGAGCTAAGAAAAAAGAGAAAGTAAGAATAAAGGCCTCAGATCTCACTCTGAGTTATCCAGAGATTGAGCTAGTTGGTATGAAAGCCTACTTAAGAGAGAGATTGAGAGAAAAGCTTGAAGGAAGCACTAGCGAGATAATTGACAAGATATTAGAAATTTTCAAGGAGAAAGGGGTGATAAGATGAGGGCTCTGCTATTCTCTGATCCCTTAAATTTACCTAAGCTTTTCTCCGCTTCTAAAGATTTAGCTGAGGAGATCTATGCAGTTACATGGGAAAGGGTCGATGTGCCTGTAGAAAGACTTAAGGTAGTGAAGGGGACCTTGATTAACGACTGCTGGGTTTCATACCTTCACAATGAGGCAAAATCTTTCGATTTTATTTTAATGCCAGCTACTAGAAACTCTAAGGAGATAGCTCCTAGGCTTGCTATAAGAGAGGGGTTACCTTACATCTCAGAAGCCTTTAGCTTAAAGTTAGATGACGGTTTGCTGGCTACTAGGATGATTTTCAGTGGAAGAGGTGTTGAGGAACTGAAGACTTCCATACCAGCTGTAGTGACCGTTAATTTAGATGCGTATGAGCCTTCCTTTGGTAAGCCGGGGTCTGTGGAGGAGGAGCATATGGAGTGCTCCTCTAAAATCTCACTGATAGAGAGGAAGGAGAGGAAAGCAGAGGTTGACCTAACTAAAGCCCAAGTTATAGTATCGATTGGTAGAGGACTCAAGAAGAAGGAGGATCTATCCATGATAAGAGAGCTAGCATCTCTATTGGGGGCGGAAGTAGCATGCACGAGACCTTTGTCGGCAGACCTTAAGTGGCTTCCCGAGGAGAGGCATGTCGGTATGACAGGAGTTAAAGTTAAGCCGAAGATCTACTTGGCTTTAGGCATATCCGGGCAGATACAGCATGTTGTGGGCTTCAGAGATGCAGATACAGTAATATCAGTTAACACGGATCCTGATGCTCCTATAGCAGAGGTAAGTGATTATTTCATAGTAGGAGACCTATATGAGTTCGTTCCAAAGCTAATTGAAGCGCTTAAGAGGAGGAAAGGATCTTAGTACCTTATACTTTTACCTTACCCCTACTTTACTTAACCTACTTCTATTTATTTTGATTAGTCCTCCAGCAACCTGCCTCCTAGTACCTTAAGGGCGTCGTCAATTCCCTCCTTAGGACCTGTCAGCACTAGTATGTCTCCCTCTCTCAATATTTCGCTATCTTTTGGTGCATATATCCACTTAATTCCCCTCTTTATAGCCAAAATCCATATTCCAGTCTTTTCTTCAAGATCTAGGTCTCCTATTCTCCTTCCGATGGCATCACTATTCTCATTGAGAGATATCCTCACGACCGTGTCTTCGCTTTCCTCTACCACTATCTCAAGCACGGGGTGAGCTGGTATGCCTCGCTCCACAAGGAGAGCCATCCTTGAAGCTGCATCTCCCAGTTTCTCCGAAGCAGATGCTGCCCTTAATATCGGTATCAGTTCCTCTGGCCTCGAATTAGGCATGAGTTCGCTCATAGCCTTTATGAACAGATCATCTTCCAGCTCATCTAGCTCTGACTCCAATCTCGATACCTCTGCCGCCATAGTTGGATTGTTGTACAGTATAGAGGCGTATGCGAGATATACAGATAGCTCTGAGAGGCTCTTCATGCTATTCAATCTTTCAGCTATCTCCCTAGAATGTTCATCTATATTCTCTAAAGGTTTTTCTGGGATGACAAATCTCTTATCTTCCCCTTTAGCTAAAGATTTAGCCGTTTCTATGCTATCTTTCGTACCCTCTAGGAGAAGTATATCTCCCGCTTCAAGCTCCAAGTTCGGCGGTATATCAAATATCCATTTTCCCTTCTTTTTAACCGCTAGGACATCGCAACCAGATATATTTGCTGGATCGTAGAGCTCCTTACCTCTCATGGATATTAGAGGAGAGGATTCCTCTACCCTAACAAGGCCTATTATTTCCTCGGCTGTATATAGCATCCAGCTCAGTGCAGGATGAACAGGATATCCCCTCAGGACTAACCTAACTAGATCGGCCATGGCGTCGCTTATCTCATCTACAGCTATACCTATATCCAGTAAAGCTGCTAATTCCTCCGCTTCCTTTGGAGATCTACTCGCCATTATGGTCATCTTGAACAAGTTATACCTGAGCTCGTCAAGCTCGGATTCGAGTCCCATGACCTCCTCAGCTAACTCCTTGTCTTGATACATTAGAGAAGCGTATGCTAAGCTAACTGCAAATTCGGAAGCATCCTTCATCTCAACAAGTATGTCACGGACACTCATGGGTTCATTTTCTGATGCCATTTCCACCAGTTCTCAGAGGTTTAGATTAAAAATTTGATTCATCTACATCATCCTGTCCTAGGTATTCCCCTGTGGAGATTTCTATCATCTCTAGTGGTATCTTCCCGGGGTTAAGTAGCTTATAGGAGGATCCAATGGTGATTTGAAGTCCGCTCCCCCTAGTTACTATTCTCTCCTCGTTATCAACGATTATCTTCGCTGTTCCACTCAGCACCTGCCAATATATGCTCCTATGATAATGCTTCCTCGGTCCAAACCCCCTTCCTGGGTAGACCTTTATCCTCTTAACTTCATAACCATCACCTCTGAGCAGAGTGGTGGAGAGTCCCCACTGCTCGTAAATCACCCGATGTCTAATTGCCTCAGGAACATTTTCCTTGATCATTCTCTCAATGAGGCCCTTAAGGTTCTGACCGCTTCCCTTAGGCATTACTAGGATAGCATCTTCGTCGTCTACAACTATCATGTCCTTAACGTTAACGAGAGCTACGAGCCTCTTAGAGAGAACCAGGTTCCTTCTCGAATCCGCCAGCATAACTCTCCCATTTAAGGCGTTTTCACCTTCGTCCTTACTTAAGAGCTCATAGATAGATTCGAAGCTCCCTAAGTCGCTCCACCCTAGATCCTTAGTAGGTATGATGGCTAGCTGATCTGGCACCTTAGACAGAGTCCCCGAGCTTATATCTACCTTTTCTACGCTCATATAAGCCTCTTTAACATCATCTATCCTTTTGAAAGGCTCTGTAACTCCTGGAAGGGTTTTTTCTATTAGATCAAGCATGTGCGATGCTTTGAATGACATTATCATTGTGCTCCAGTACCATCCCCCTTCCTTTAGCATCTCTAATGCTTTCTCCCTTCCGGGCTTCTCCACGAATCTTTCAACGGAATATATTTCTCCTTCCAGTCTACTTCCAGCTTTTATGTAGCCGAATCCCGGTTCTGGTTTGGAGGGCGATACGGAGACCAGACCCACCTTACCAAGCTCTGCTGCCCTCTGAGCTAGGTTCACTGCCCTAAAGAGCTCTGACTCATTAATAATCATGTGATCAGACGGAAATACCGTTACTGTGATGCTCTTTGAATCGAATCTATCCCTTAAAAGCAGTAAGCCATAGTAAATTGCAGGAGCAGTATCTCTCCTAGCTGGCTCAAGTACTAGATTTCTCTCCGCTAGATCTATTCCTATCTCCTTAGCTTGACCAATTGCCTGGTACTTATACATCTCCGATGTGACAATGACCACATCATCTGCCAATATCTTGGCCCTCTTAAGCGATTGCTGATATGTAGAGAGATTTCCTATTACCTTTGTAAACTGTTTGGGATACTCCTTTCTACTAAGAGGCCAGAGTCTCGTGCCAAATCCTCCCGCCAGGATCATAGACACTTTCTTAATGTCTTTGACGTTCATAGGCTACCAATTTATTCATGAAATTGATGCCTATAAAGGGCAGCCATCCAGCGTCCCCTCCTTTAGATATCATATGAATAGTTATGCATATATTATTAAAGATATTTATTCAGCAGTAACTAAATTATACTCACAAATAAGTGTTATAATCTTTATATAATTTATAAATTTTATCATTTAGCTCGTGTTAATTTCCAAAAAGGAAGAGAGAGTGGTGATTTAATTTTCATGAGGTATTATCAAGAAAATTAAGTGAATAGGCTTAATAACTAAAGAGGTTGAGTTGCATTTTTAAGTTATGCTTCTCAAAAGAGAAAATGGCCAACATGCCCTCATATGAGGGGGTTGGGAGGTAATATATTATGAATATTAGGTCTATGAGAAGGAGGAGTGGCTTATCTAAAGCGGCTTTGTGGGGCATCATTATTATCATCATTATTATCATAATAGCGGGAGCCGCAATTGCGATGATGCCCTCGGGTACCACTAAGACAGCTCCAGCCACTACGACTGCAGCTAAGCCCTGTAAGATCCTGATAGGAACTACAGTATCCTTGAAAGGTAAGTTTGCCCATGAAGGCGAACTTGCCCTTAACGGCATGAAGGTAGCTGTCAAATGGATAAATGACCATGGTGGAGTTAAGGTAGGAGGGAAAACATGTACATTAGAGCTTAAATACTATGATGATGAAAGCAGCAGCCAGAGGGTGCCCGAACTCTATAGTAAGCTGATAACTGAAGATAAAGTCAACTTTCTTCTAGCTCCATACTCATCTGGGCTTACTAAAGCTGCTGCTCCTGTTGCTGAGCAGAATAAAATAGTCATGGTTAGCCATGGGGGTGCTAGCGACTCCATATTCCAGCAGGGTTACAAATACATCGTTCAGACATTGAGCAAGGCTACATCCTACATGGCTGGCATAGTCGATCTGATCGCTGAGAAGGATCCCAATGCTAAACTAGCCTTCATATATGAGAATGCGCCTTTTGCTGCCACCGTTATGAAGGGAGCGAAGGACGAGGCGAAGAAGAAAGGGCTAAAAGTTGTATACGAGAAGCCTTATGAGAAAGGAGCCACAGAATTCGGGTCAATAATAAACGAGGCCATGGCAGCAGGAGCGGATGTCCTGATGGGAGGAGGGCACTTCCAAGATGGAACCGCGTTGGTCCAGCAAGCATGGCAGCTGGGATGGAAGCTCAAGGCAGTAGCGATAATGGTAGCTCCGACGCTGCCTGAGTTCAAGCAACAGTTAGGCAAAGCTGCTAATGGAGTTATGGCTCCAGCTCAGTGGGAAATAGGTGTTAAATATAGTCCTGAGGCTGCAAAGAAGCTAGGGATAGAGTGGTTTGGTCCGACGAATGACGAGTTCCTCAGCATGTATAAGGAGATCAGCAACGGAGGAACCCCTGATTACCATGCCGCTGAGGCAGCTGCGGCAATACTTCACTTGGTTAAGGCCATAGAGGTAGCTGGAAGCTTAGATTCGAATGCGGTTAGGCAGGCCTTTAATAAGGTAGATATCATGACGTTCTTCGGCAGGCTCAAGATAGATCCCGCTACCGGACTGGAGATAGGACACAAGATGATCGCCATACAATGGCAGAACGGAGAGAAGAAGATAATATATCCACCTGAAGCTGCTGAAGCTCAGCCCGTATATCCTGCTGAGAACTGGTACAGAAGGTAAAGGTATATAATCCCTTTCCCTCTTTTTTAGGTGATTCGGATGGATCTCTCCATACTTACGATTAACATAGTTAACGGTCTCCTCTGGGGCATAATCCTAGGATTCTCAGCTGTCGGTTTAACCCTGCTATGGGGAGTAATGAAGGTGGTAAACCTAGCTCAGGGAGAGGCAATCCTGCTCGGGTCTTACATAACCATAATCTTCTTCACTTCGTATGGGGTATCTCCCCTGATAGGCGGGATAGTGGCTCTTTTACTGGGAATGGTAGCTGGTGTCCTAGTCTACTGGGGCCTACTACATAAGCTCGTTGGGAAAGCTGAGAAAATAACGTTGAAGATAGAGATGTCAACTTTGCTGGCTATGTTCGCCCTCAGCATTGCCCTCTTCAATACTTACGATGTTATCTTCGGTAGCGAGCCGAGAGGTTTAGGCCTGTGGGGGATAGGATCTTCCTACGTTAGATTCTGGGGCACTACAATAAGGACGAATATCTTACTTGCTGACCTGATATCCGTAATAAGCCTCGTAGTGGTCTACTACTTCTTAGATAGAACGATATTGGGAAAATCCATTAGGGCTGTGATGCAGGATGCCAGAGCCGCATCCTTAGTTGGGATAGATCCCGTCAAGATAAAGCTCCTTACGAGCATAATAGGAATAGGGCTGACTGTCTTCTCTGGATTCATGGTCCTATTATTTGAATCTTCCATCACACCGGAGGCAGCTTACAAGTACGCTCCCCTAGGGTTCGTGGTCGTGGTGCTCGGGGGATTGGGAAGCGTCGTAGGCTCTCTAGTAGGTGGTATAATAATAGGGCTGGTTTATGGAGGGGCTAAGGTCGTGGTGTCCCTGTTCAATCCGGAGATTAGTGATCCCATAGCCCTATCGACGGCTTTCATCGTGCTTATCCTGATCCTGCTCTTCAAACCTGAGGGGATATTCGGGAGGAAGGGATGATGGATCTATCGCATTACCTCAAAAGCCCAACCCTGATCACGATATTGCTTGTTATCCTCGGATTACTGGTTGCTAGGCTTTTCGAGCTAACTACATTGGATACCCTGATGATAATAATGTACTTCCTAGGAATAGCCATGGCTCTTAACATACTAATGGGGTTTGCGGGATATGTAAGCTTCGGTCATACTGTTTTCTTGGGGATAGGGGGCTACGCTTACGCTTTACTTGTATACTTCTATCAACCCTTTGCCTACTTACAGAAGGCTGGCTATGGAATGGGAGCATTTCTTGTTGCAATTATAGCTGGCATATTCGCCGCACTAGTAGCCGGTGGTGTAGGAATTGCTGTTTTGAAGTTGAGAGGTGCCTTTTTCGCGATAGCTACGATAGGTTTAGATTTCACCGCTCTGTATCTGGTCAAAGGATTGGTTCCAGAGCTCAATCCATCTCAGTTCTTTGGAGCCCAAGTGATATTACCAGCAAGCAGGATAGTCAATAAGTCCTTCATATTCAACGCCTTCTTCCTGACGGTAGTGATATTGATATTCCTCAACTATTACATAAGGAAATCCCCCTTCGGCATAGGGCTTACTGCCATAAAGGAGGATGAAGATGCTGCTGAAGTTTTGGGAGTGCCAACGACTGCCTATAAGGTAATAGCTTTCACCCTATCCGGGTTCTTCACGGGGATGCTGGGAGCCCTCTGGTCATTAAACGGAGGAGGAGTTGACGAGACTCTTTTCAACCTCGGGCATTCCATAGATATGATAGTGATGATAGTCATAGGAGGCTTGGGTACGGTATTAGGTCCTATCATAGGTTCCTTGATCTATTACGAGCTTTACGACCTTCTCCTAGTTCATTACCCAGGGGTGAATCTGATAATACTCGGGATAATAGTAGCTATAGTTGTGCTGTTCTTCCCTGAAGGGCTGATAGGGTTGATCAGAAAATACAGAGTAAGGGGGGTTAGACTGAGGGACCTTCTGGAATAGGGTAGGGGATGATTATGTCAGACAGCTACATATTGGTGATAGATGGTGTCACTAAGAAGTTCGGAGGGCTCGTAGCCAATAACAAGGTGTCGTTTAACATGAAGAGAGGGGAGATATTGGGCCTAATAGGGCCTAACGGTGCCGGTAAGACCACACTGTTCAATGTGATAACGGGCGTATATAAGCCAGATGAGGGGAGAGTGGTATTCAAGGGAAGGGACATAAGCGGGAAGCCCCCTCATGTGATCGCCAGAATGGGTATAGCGAAAACGCACCAGATAGTGAAGCCATTTAACGATATGACTGTGATCGAGAACGCCATGGTGGGAGCGCTCTTCGGGAAGAGAGCTGGCAAGATTACCATGACGGAAGCTAGAAGAATAGCTCATCAATCTCTGGAGCTGGTAGGATTGGTTGAGAAGGAGGAGGAGTTCGCCAGCAAGCTTACATTGCATGAGAAGAAGATGCTCGAGTTAGCTAGGGCCCTCTCCGCAGAGCCGGAACTCCTTCTCCTAGACGAAGTCCTAGCAGGCCTTAATCCGAGGGAGATAGAGGAAAGTCTAAAGATCATAAGGAAAGCAAAGGAGGAGAGGGATCTTAGCATCATAATGATAGAGCATGTGATGCATGCCGTCATGAATATAGCTGAGAGAATAGTAGTCCTCCATTATGGATGGAAAATTGCTGAAGGGACTCCTGAGGAGATAGCGAACAATGCTAAAGTCATAACTGCCTATCTAGGGGATCCAAGGTTTGCTCTTAGGTTTGTAAAGAGGAGAGGAGGGGATGAGGAGGATGCCACTACTTGAACTGAGGGAGATAGATGCTGGTTATGGGGAGACCCAAGTGCTATGGGGAATCAGTCTAGGGATAGATGAAGGATTGATAACTGTTATGCTGGGGAGCAACGGTGCCGGTAAGACCACGACGTTGAGGGTTACAAGCGGAGTGATATCCCCATGGAAAGGAAATGTATTCTTGGCTGGAGAAGATGTTACAAGGCTTCCGGCCCATAAGAGGGTGAATTTAGGTGTGGTATTAGTCCCTGAGGGTAGAAGGCTTTGGCCAGAGCTTACGGTTTTCGAGAACTTGGAATTAGGAGCCTACACTAAGAAAGCAAGGGACAAGTTTGACGAAAGCCTAGATATAGTATACAGCCTGTTTCCTAGACTCAAGGAGAGGAAGAATCAGCTCGCAGGTACATTAAGTGGCGGGGAGCAGCAGATGCTCGCAATAGGTAGAGCGCTAATGTCGGCCCCTAGAATATTGCTGATGGATGAGCCTTCCCTAGGATTGGCGCCTAAACTCGTGGGGGAGATAATGAACGTTGTGAGGAAGCTGAGAGATGAACAGAAGCTGACTGTCTTCCTAGTAGAGCAGAACGTACATATGTCCCTAGAAGTAGCTGATTTTGGTTATGTCATAGAGCAGGGGAGGATAGTCCTGTCTGGGACAAAGGAGGAGTTAGAGGAGAGTGAAAGGATAAAGAAAGCCTACTTAGGCATGTGATCCTCTCCTTATTTTTACTTATCAAGGTTCTTTATTGTATTTATCTTGACTTGTATCTTAAATGGTTATATTTCTTTATCTATCATACTTCTAATAGGAAAAGGCATAATAGCTGCCGCATCGTATGGTATCGGAGACTACATGAAGATAGTGAGTTTCTGGGGAAAAGGAGGGGTAGGAAAAACAACTTGTTCTGCCTCCTTAGCTGCCGGACTTTCCGAGTTAGAAGGTAAGGAAGTTCTACTGATAACTACTGATCCAACGCCGACCCTATCGGATGTATTGAATGTAAGGATAGGACCGAAGCTGAAGAAAGTTGATGGTTTTGGTAACCTCTATGCGGTGGAAATAGACGAGAAAACTGTTATCGAAGAGTGGAAAACGAGATTCGGCGATGAAGTTTACGAGGTTCTCTCGTCATTTCTGCCAGTTGGTAGGGACATAATAGATTACATATCGAGAGCTCCAGGTATTGCCGATCAGTTCATGTTATATATCCTCTATGAGAAATGGAATGAGCAAGCATATGATTTCATGATATGGGACACTCCTGCCTCTAGTGGAAGCATAAGGCTTCTTAGAATCGAAGAGGAGTTCTACTCTCATCTTGGAGATGCAGTAAGAATGTATCTCAGACTCAAAGGCTTCTTAGAGAAAATGAGGAAAGGCAAAAAGGAACCTCTTCGCCTAATAGATGAATGGAGAGAGTTGGCCAAGGGAATATTCGATATGCTGACATGCGGCGATCACCTCCTCTACCTCATTTCAATCCCGGAAAGAGTTTCCTACCTACTAACCAAACGACTTTATAACGAATTGGAGGAATTTGGAATAAATATTCGGGCTATAGTGGTTAATAGAGTTATAAAAGAATATGGATGTCTGAAAAGAGTAAGGGAGGCCCATTTAAGCATATTGAAAGAGTTTAAAGCTAACTTTGAGAGGGTACATGTGATAGAAAATGAAGATTACGAGCCCGTTGGGAGGAATGGGCTCCTGAAATTTTACGATAATTTGGAGGGGTTGCTATGAACAGAGATCAGGCTTATCTAATATGGAGTATCATTGTCTTAGCGCTCTCATACTACGTACCTTACTTCTTGCTGAAAGATTGTAGAACCTTGGCTCTCTACGCCTTCTGGCTGACATTAACTGTTGTTCACTTCGCAGCCTCTTTGGCCTATCTCAGGGGGCGAGAATATGAATGAACTTGCAGCTGCCATACTGACGCTAACTCTCTATTTAACTATAGGAACTATCATAGCCGTAATATCCCGTAAAGTTGGTATAAAGACCACTAGTGATTATTATGTGGCTGGTTATAAGCTTGGTGGGATATTAGCTGCCATATCTTATGCAGCCACCACCTACTCGGCCTTCATGATGGTAGGGCTGGTCGGTCTAACGTACAAGACCGGGGTAGGGGCCTTCGGCTTTGAGATAACATACCTCTTAGCAACTATATTCCTCTTAAGCTATGCAGCCCCAAAGGTTTGGAAGTTAGCAAGGGAGAGGAACTGGGTTAGTCCCGCTGAGATGGTTGGTGACCTTTATGGCTTCAGATCGCTGGCAGTGCTGGTAGCTCTAATGTATCTCATAGCTCTGATACCCTATGCCTCCGCTCAACTGATAGCGGTCGGTAGGATGGTTGAGGGAATGACCAGCGGTCTGTACTGGCTGGGAATAGTGATAGGCGTTGCAGCTGCTTTGGTATGGACCGGGTTATCTGGGATGTGGAGTCTCGCATCGACGGATCTCTATCAAGGTGCTTGGATGATATCCGCTGCTGTTATATTTATTGCTTGGCTTTTCCTTTGGGGAGGAAGCAGTATATCGAAGGGAATGGAGTCTCTGGGCAACTCTGGTCTCTTAGGAATGAGCTGGTCCCCTCTAGTCTTTATTTCCTATACAATACCTTGGATGTTCTTCGCTGTAACAAATCCCCAAGTCGTTCAGAAGGTCTACACGCCGAGGGATGAGAAGGCCCTGAGGAGGATGGTCTCCCTCTTCGCCATATTCGGTCTAGCGTATACTGTCATCGTTACTCTTGTTGGGCTCGCCAGCAGATCGCTGACCGCTGTAGGTAAATTCCCATTAGTGAAGATAGGAGATCAGGTTACTCCCCTTCTCCTATCCTATGCTCCTTTGCCTCTAGCCGTATTTGTATTTACATCAATAGTAGCTGCCGCTATGACGACCATGGATGCGATAATCCTCAGCCTTGCATCTACTGTTTCGAGGGACATGTATCAGAGGTACTTCAAGGGGTCAGATAAGGTGGCCATAAACCTCGGGAGATTATCCATATTAGCTCTTCTCCTAATACTGAGTTACGTGGCTTACATGAAGATAGGTTTCATCGTAGACCTCTCGGTTTTAGCATCCGCTCTCCTTCTTCCTTTAGCTCCTGTTACCCTGATAGGGTGGTACACCGGCAGAAAATTCGGGAAGAAAGGTGGATATGCTGCTGGAGCTTCTCTAATTTCCGGGTTCTCCATTGGTCTCTATTGGGCTCTCATTCACGGAGCGAGGAAGTCTTTAGTTACTCCTATCTTCGGAATTCCACCTACTCTCTTTATATTGATAGTTTCGACGGTAATAGTGCTGTTCCCTCTGGCTAGGAGGTGATTTACATGGAAGCTGGTCTTAAGGGAGAGTTCGAGTACTTAGTGGATGAGAAAATGGCTGCGGGACATCTGGGGGTGAAGGTCCTCTCAACCCCGAGCTTAGTGGCTTTGATGGAGATCTCATGCCATAGATCTGTTGAGAG
>JAOZGJ010000007.1 GCA_027491785.1 Thermoproteota archaeon
GACCCTAGCCTTCTCTAACTTAGATATCTGCTCCTCCTTCCGAGATGAATGCCTCAACGGCATCCCTCTCCCACTTCCCCGCCACCAAGGGATTTATCCTCTCATCCACTTCTATTGCGAGCTCCAATACCCTCCTCACATCCTCCCTGTCGAACCTATCCAGCACCACAAGCACATTAGAGTCGTAGACAGACAGATCTGGGGAGGGGAGCGCTATGATCCTAACAAGTCTGCTTCCAAAGGCGCTCTTGAGCCTGTGTGCGAACTCCATGAGGGACTCTGACCAATCCGGTAACCCCATCTCTATAACTATCGGTAGCACAGTTAAGGAACTCTCTCATGGAGGATAAACTTTTCGTATCTGGCATGTGGCTGGATCGCCCGATACATACAGGATCGCCCGTTGAGACCATCTTCAAGAGATTTCTGTATCGACCGAACGAAGTAAGAGTAGTATATCTCGGCAATATACGCCGTTATCTATTCTTTCTCAGCCCTAACGCGAAGATGTTCATATTCAGATACCTCACCCTTTCTCCTAATGGATTAGAGGCGTTTTTGGCATGGCCTCCAGTCGAGAAACTCAGCTCAAATGTCATGAGGCCTATCCTATCCGAGACTCTCTGCTGCTTCCTCAAGGATTTCCTTGACTCGATTGAAAGGCCATTCCAGCATTAGAGAGGTTGGCTTATCAACCTAACATCAACTTAATGCTACTCTACGCGTTATTAACTATCCATCCATATGGAGAATATTAGCGAGAATGGACACTCGGATTGGATGAGAGGGGAAGCTCCTAAGAGAGAGCCGAGGAGTTCCTGAAAGTAGGTGAGGGACTACTTGAAGAGGACGTTCTCGATCTAGCGGCGTTTCACTTCAATCAGGCCGCCGGGCTGATCCTCAAATACGCGCTCTTCCGGAAGACAGGTAATTACCCGAGGACCCACTCCATAAGGAGGCTGTTGAATCTGCTCTCCAAATCCACGGGGGATGGGGGTATAATGGAATTCCTCAGGGAGAACATCGACGCTCTATCCAACTTGAAGAACGCCTATATGACCTCCAGATATCTGCCAGCAGAGCTCTATAGGGAGAGGTGGAGAACATGAGAGGGGTTACTTCAGCTATATTCGATCTGGTGAGGGGGCGTGTTTGAGTACCTAATAGATCTGATTCTGATGAAGGAGGAGAAATACAGGAGCGATCCAAAAACTTGTTAGGGAAGTGAAGAGTGCTGCTAAACACATACTAGGTGAGGTCAGAGTGTACCTGTTCGGATCGATCGC
This sequence comes from Thermoproteota archaeon, assembly GCA_027491785.1. Lineage (GTDB taxonomy): Archaea > Korarchaeota > Korarchaeia > Korarchaeales > Korarchaeaceae > Korarchaeum. The sequence goes on from JAOZGJ010000007.1 coordinate 1,287, forward strand.
TGAAGGCAGAGATACACCGTCTAGTGACATCGATGTCATGGTGGTGTCCAGTAGGATCCCAGAAACTGCTGGAGAGAGAGCTAGGGTGGTGGCTAGGATGCTGGAGGACATTGGCTTGGAAGCTCCCCTCGAGATACATACACTCAGGCCCGGGAGGAGACATGGTACCTTAGATTCGTTAAGAAGAGGATGTAGGTCTAGGTGATATGGCTCGGCTTGATGAGAGTGAATAGGTAGTTAGAGGGATTGTGCGAATGAGCATAGGTGAATGTAAAGTACACGATCGGCAGCCATCTATCGCCTCTACCTCGGAGATCCTTCATCAATATGTGGCAGATTATAAGCGAGCCCTCTAGATACGTGAATGTGCTTGAGAGACCTTAAGAACCTTAACCTGATCTGTAGGGACACTCTGATGGAGAGGAAGGGAGGAGAAGAAAAACCCGTTAACTGCTGAATGATAGCTCCTCTAGGTTCTGATTCCACTTCCCCATCCTAACTGGAACCTCGCGGAGATGGATCTACAAAAGAGGCTCATGAACTTCAATAACCTTTAAGGAGGGGCCAAGGAACCTCCATCCGAACCTAGGGGTGGGAATGGCAGATGAATGGTAGAGGGGAGACGGAGAGATAAACCTGTGGGTGTGATTAAGTATGTACGCTTTCACTTTCTTTACTTTACTCAGTCCGAACTGCCTTACCCTCCCCTAAAGTCTCCTTGAATAGGTCTCTCTATCTCACTCCACTCTTTGTCTCAAACTCATAACTTAAACCCGTGATCTCTCACCTCAGTATCTGGCTTTCCTGACGGAGGATGTCAAAAATACTTTATTTATAAGCTAGCTACCTTTCATAGGGGCACATTTGCTGAAGAGATCTCTCCTAATGCTTCTCATTACTCTCTCAGGGAGAGGGTTCAAGAGGGAGCTCAGAGCAATAGAGTCAATGGTCAATGACGAGACTGCTCTGAGGAAATTTTCGGAGGACTCCCTCAAGCAGCTCCTCATATACTCCCATAATAAGGTTAGCTTCTACAGGAGGATCTTGAAGGAAGTAGGGATCGTCCAAGATGGGATAGTACACCTAGAGAATATCTCCAGACTACCCGTACTCAGGAGAAGGGATGTACAAAGGCACTTCAGTGAACTCCTTTCAGATGAAATCTCCAGGATGCGCTACTATGTGGGTAGTACTGGAGGATCTACGGGTGAGCCGACGAAGTTCGTCAGGGACATGAGGTCCTATCGCTGGGCCAAAGCAGCCGAGATCTTCTACTACAGGAGGTTCCTAGGCTTGGATGAAATGTCCATCAGGAAGATCGATGTTCGGAGCATCGCTAGCGAATTCATCAATGGTATTGATGTGGAGAAAAGAGTTTATCATTACCTCTCAAGCACAATGTATCTCATAGCACATCCTCTCACTGAAGAGAAACTACGTAAATTCATTGAGAGGATAAATAATTACAGGCCTGTTATCCTGAGGGGTTTTGCCTCCTCTTTATTCGCTCTTTCTAGGTTCATTCTCGAGAAAAAACTCCCAGTATACAGTCCAAGAGCAATAATATCCACAGCGGAAACCCTCGCATCTCTTAGGAGACGTACCATAGAGGAAGCGTTTGGATCCCGAGTTTACAACTTCTATGGAGCGAAGGAATCACCATCCATTGCAGCTGAGTGCCATGAGGGCTCTATGCACGTCTTCTCCTTCAACAACTTGGTGGAGGTCTTGGATAAGGATGGGAATCCGGTGCACGGGGATGGCTTGGGAAGGGTAGTGATAACGCCCCTGCATAACTATGCCATGCCTCTAATAAGATACGAGATAGGAGATATGGCTTCTGTGAAACTTGGAAAATGCAGGTGCGGGTCAGATCTCCCCTTACTGGGAGAGGTATCCGGGAGATTCACGGAATTCGTGGTGAGGGAGGACGGCAGGCTGATAGACGGAAATATGTTTGAAGGTGTATTTCACGACTTCAAACGGATCAAGGAGTTTCAAGTCATTCAGGAGGATTATAACCAGCTGAGGATCCTTTTATCGCTCCAAGAAGGAGTTAAACCAGCTGATTTAAATGTAGATTCTATGCAGGAAAACCTCTTACGCATAGTGGGAGGATCTCTCAAGATAAGATGGGAATTCGTGGATGAGATACCCAAACCCCCCTCGGGTAAGTACATGTATGTCAGATCTCTCGTGCTGGAATCATCTTAACATCAGGAATGGGTTCCTTGGATGCGATCTCCCCGTTCCTTGATTTCCTAGAGGATTACCCGGTTGAAGTGCTACTCACTAGGCTAGAAGATCTCTCCAAGGTCCTGAATTACACCAGAAGAGGGGGATACTAAGCTTGAAAATGTGGATGACTTGATTATTGCAGCTCAAATGAAGAGGGAAGGAATGAGGATTGCGATAAGCAACGATAGAGGTTTCGACCAGATTGATTGTATAGTTAGGATATTTTAGGAGCGAGACACTGGGGAACTTTTTCCCCAGCCAGCACACCAATAAGCGATGCCATCCGGTACTTGGGTAGGGAGGGGCTCGGGGAGACGGGCCTGACCTCCCTTTTAGTGCTCGCACTGGCCATTCCCGAATTGCTCACGGGAAGCACTCCCTTCTGGCGCGGGTACTGGAAGTGAATGGAAGATCCCGAGAGGCCTGCTGATTGAAATGATAATGACCGGCCTCCTTGCAGCCGTGCTCGATCACCAGTACCACATTCTTGTGCCTGCAGCAGCCTTCGCCGCGTTCTCGTTCGCTCTTAATCGGAGGAAGATTCTGGGAACTTAGATCTCTGCGCTTGGCTGCATTCTGTCGACATTAGTCCGTGGGGTTCATCTCATTGAGGAGAGGATCAGAAGGGAGCCTGATGGCCGTCTAGACCTATTTCGAAGCCTTGCCCATCAAGTTTTACAGAAGTTGTAAGCCCTGTCTTGAATCTCCCAAATAGCTTGGCACATCCATCAATTCAACCTATCTCAAGCTTTCCACGCCCTACCCTATAAGGGCAATAACAAGGTCACAGATGGAAGTTCAAGTGTTCCAGCTAGCGAGGAACTCCAATCTCTATCCTTCACAGACGTCATGCCTCGGCAATACATAGATCTCGGGTCTCTTTATATCATACCGTAAAACCTAGATAGTCGCAGTAAATGTTAAAATTATTGAAACTTTCAGGCGCGATGTTTCATGATACGGCAATATTTCGGTGAAACGAATAATAAATCTTGGGGTTCGCCTAATATATGAAAGGTTATTTTAGATATATGCGGGAAGACTCAAAATAAAGAACATGCATAGGAAGTACGACATCCAAAACCTAGGATTACTTGCTCAGAACTTGGATTTTTAGGTTAATAATTTTGATTTTGGCTGCCTAATGCTGTTATTCCACTATTTACAAGAGAATGTCTACCCTTGAAATTATGGGAGTATCACCTTATAAAGAACCATTTAGCGGTAAGCTCAATGACCGGCCTTAACCATGTTATTACTTGCTGTAATCGGTCAGCGAATAATAACGGCGGTTTATTGAGAGGGGTTGAGGTGATAGCTTGATAGATTGGAGGATTAAAGTTGCTGCGATCCTCCACGATCCCGTCACAAAAGCCTTCGGTCTGGTCGGACATGAGAGGAAGGCTGAGGAGTTAATGGAGAGAATCGGACTTAAGTGGGAGGAACTCGATAAGAATGTAATAAGCGAAGCTGATCGCACCGCATCCGCGGCTGACAGAATCCCACTCTATAAGGGCAAGGGTACAGGTAAGGATCTCCCCTCTATAGAGTGGAGGGGAAGGGAAGACGTTTCTTTGTACCATCCATTGAGTTCAAAACCCCTCCTTTACGATGGATTGGAAATTACGGATCTCTCGAATGTTGGTAAGACAATTTCTATTGAGAGTAAACCAGCCCTTAGCTCAGCCGTGGAACTCATTCGCAATAGGGAAGATCTCGATGGGGAGATTTCTAATAAACTCGTTCAAAAGTACAGTGATTTAAGCGGAAATTCGGGCGAAGAATTATACAGGAAGCTTTTTCTTTGGTTATGGAGGAGGTTCGATACTCTCCACGGCCAGGCTGGGTTCCAAGGATTTATCCTTTCTTGGCTGCCTGCTGACACCAGAATCCCCGATCACTCAATATACGATCACCTCATCACCACAAGCGTCTTTGTTATCCCGAATCCGTGTTTGCTGGCCTTCGATATCGGAGGAGTAGGTGAATTCATTTCCCAGAGTAGGAAAACTAGGGATCTATGGGCCTCTAGCTACTTAGTTAGCCTAGCAGCCCTTGCTGGTATGATAGTGGTAGTCAAGAAGCTCGGTCCCGACTCAATCTTGTTTCCTGATCTCAGGAAGCATCCTCTCATCGACCTCTACCTATACCTCGAGGGTGTATTGACCAAGGAAGAGCTGTTTGACCTGTGGGGCGGCGGTGAGGGATTTGTAAAGGCTCTATTTGTATCATCTATACCTGGCACTTTCACCATAGTTGCTCCTGGAGATCAAGCTAGGAACATCACTAATGAGATAAAGAGCGCTATAGAGGGGTTCTTCAATGGAATTCTCGAGTCTCTCGATAGATACCTTAGAGCGGAAGTTGGTGGAAAACTGGTCTTTGACCATGAAAGTGGTATTCCATACCCGCTCAACTTAAGGGTCGCAGAAGTGTCCTTCGAGGACGTGAATGAGTTGGAGAGAAAGACGAGAAGCTGCGGAGATGATCTTGACTGCATAAAGAGAGCGATAGAGGATTTCATTCCAGAGGAGCTGCGGAGAGTGGAAATGGGAAGCGATGGAAATGAGTATGATTTGGTAGAATCCATGGCCAGACTCATTCTGGTGAGAAACAAGCTCAATGGCTACTCATTGAAAAACACATACCTTTACCCCATAGCGTATAGGCTCCTTCAGCTGAAAATGTCCTCTCTGAAGCTTCTTGCTGACTTCGGGTATCCGGAGGTAAAAGCGGAAATTAAGGGGTTGTCTGTTAGGAGGAGGTGCAAGTTATGTGGTGCTAGAAATCCTGTCGTACTCACTGACGTTGTTGGAGGAATGCCAAAGGATGAAAGGGGAGGATGGAGGTCATTCCTAAATAAGCTTGAGAAGAGCGAACTCAGGGGCTTTTCCCTACTATTAGATCAGGACGAGCCTCTCTGCCCGGTATGCTTGGCCAAAAGGCTTCTAAGATCTCTAATAGTAGAGGCTTGGTCCCTAGCTCTCGGTAGAGACGCAAGCGAGATTGATGGTAAGCTAAGTGAATTAGGGATCCGAGATCAGGTAAAGAGGATGGCCGCCGAGATCCCTACGCTGGACGATGTAGCCGCCGCTCCGGCGAAGCGCTTCCTTAAAGAGGGGATCGATGAAGGGGAGGAAAAGTCTGAGGAATTCCTCAATGCCCTTCAGAATGCCGTGGACTCTTTAATCCTTTTCTATCGTGCTCTCAGGCGGGAATGGGAGGGTAGCGAGAAGATAAGGACCTTGATATCTGAGCTAGGGAGCAAGTATCCGATCTTGGTCGAGAGAGGGTTCGATGACATAGCTAGGGCCGAGTTGGATGAGAAGCTGAGCGATCCTCTTCAGATACCAGGTGCCTTGCTATACGAAGCCTCATGGCAAGAAGTCCGAAATGTCCTGAATAGGGCCCTAAAAGACGGGGAAATAGACGAGAGTAGCTATACTACATGGATGAAGCATTTTAACGAACTACTTGAGTTGCTGGGCGGTGGAGATAGAGGCTACAAGGGGTTAAGGGATCACCTCTCCAACTACGTAGCCTTCGTGTACTTCGATGGCGATCAAGTGGGGAAGTGGTTTACAGGAGTCCAGCTGATTGAAAAAGATGTAAAATTCTCTGATAGAATCCATCACAAATTGGTGGAACACCTGGAATCTCAAGATATCCTGCGTTACATGTCAGACTCTTACAAACTGGTCACGCCGTCTTACCACAGGACGCTCAGCCGTATAATAAGGGGACTAGCATCGGAGGTGTACCCTCACCTCGTTGAGTCACTGGATGGTTTTGTTTTCTACTCAGGAGGAGATGACCTCTTAGCGGTAGTTCCTGCGGTTGGGGGATCCCCATTCAAACTACTCACGGCATTACACACTGCCTATAACTCTGATGTCATCAAGATCAAGGAAGGCTTCGTCCTCGGGATGGGCAGCAAGGCGACAGGGAGCTCAGGAGTGGTTGTGGCTCATAGACTCATCCCCATGTCCATTACTCTGAGGGACGTCAGGGGAGAGGAGGAGGTTGCTAAGGGCGATCTGGAGCTCGAGAGTGGAGTATTACCAAGGGGTAGGAGGGACAGATCTTCAATCACGAGAGTGAGCAGAGGCATGTCCGAGATGAGGGCTATCCTGATAGGGGATCTGTTGAGAATTAGAAGGGACTGGAAAGGAATATTAGAGCTTTCAGATGGAGTTTTTGGGAGAATCAAAGGGAGAGGGAACGTTAGACTGTCCAATAGCTTCCTCAGGGACATGCTGAGGTACATGGATGTTTTCTCGATGGCAACAGATAAGCTAGAGGATGATCCAGAACTTCTAGAAGGACTGCTGAGAAGATGTGCCGATAGGAACCTAATAGCACCGAATGAGACGATTAAGGATAAGGAAGTGGACGAAATTGTCAGACTCTACATGAGGGTGGCCAATCTCGACAAAGAGGCCCCCATAAGGTCAAGTCCCCTCTACCACGCTCACCTCTCCCTAGTCCTAATGTCCAAGGAGGTGATCTGAAATGGGCATCCCGGATTTTGAACTGGTGGCCATGAGGCCTCTCGACAGCTTTTTCTTCGGTAGGAGCAGGGGATTGGATTTAAGCTCCTCCGCTACTAGCTTCGAGTTCCCGCTACCATGGACCGTCTCGGGGGCATTACTTGGGGCTCACGCTTCCATTACCGAAGATTTAGGAACCGGAAGAAAACTGGGCGAATTAACTTGGGATGAGGATATTGAGGAGAGAGGCGAGCTAACCGGTTTCATGTTCTACGGGCCCTTCCTCATCTGGGAGGGAAAGGAGTGGTTCAGGCCCCCTGAGGATCTGAGGGTCAAGTTCATTCATTCCCGAACTGGCAAGCTGTATAGAGATCAGCTACCGGCATTAGTACCCGAAGAGAAAGAGTTCCCAGGTTGGATAGACCATGAAACTCTAGAGAAATATTCGAACGGGGAGAAAGTGGATCTCAAAGTGGAAGGTCCTAGGATTTCAGAGGAGAGGAGACTGGGCACTCACCTTGATGATCTAACCAGGACGGTTAAGGAGGGTTTCATATACAGCGCGATACACCGGAGGCTCCCGCCAGGCTCATCAATAGGGGTTCTCATCACAGGTAAGAGGGGTCAAAAGCTCGCAAACTTCTCCCTAGTGAGGCTAGGGGGAGAAGCTAGGGTGTCAAGGGTCGAGCGCTCTCAGTGGAGGCCTGGTTGGCTGGACGACCGTGGTCTCAGCGGAGGTGATGTGGTGAAGGTCGTTCTGCTGTCGCCAGCCATCTACAGGAGGAACGGTGAGAATGTGAGGGTTCCGCCAATTGACAGGCTAAGAGACAAGGTGAAACTCTGTAGGTTGGGTGGAAGGACACTAGTCATCGGCCGGAAGCCAACCAGGGTTAGCGGATGGGATATGAGGAGAAAAAGGGCAAGAAAGATGTACAGCGCCGTTCCCCCGGGAACGGTTTACTATCTCAGGCTCAAGGGCAGCATGAGCAGGTGGGAGCTAACACTCGATTTTTGGAAGCTTTCCCTCTATTGGGAGAGGGGGTTCGGGTCGCCGTTGGTGGCCCTCTCGGGAGGTGTGAGATGTGAGTAGTTCAGGAAAGCCGGTTCTGAGTCTCGTGTTCGAGGTAGGGATCCCATTCCTTTTGAGGGCTATCACCCCGCTCCATCCAGGAAGCGGGGCGAGAGTGAGCGGATATGTCGACTTACCAGTTCAGAGAGAGGCGCATACTGATCTGCCAGTAATATATGGGAGCAGTCTAAAGGGTGCACTGAGATCTTGGGCAATAGCTAGGAAAGGGTTGCAAAAAATAGATGTAGAGGAACTCTTCGGTCCTGAGCCAGGAGCTGGCGACAAAGGGATAGGTCAAGCTGTTTTTACGGATGCCAAGCTCCTCATGATCCCGGTCAGGAGCCTGAAGGGAATCTTCGGATGGATAACCTGCCCCCTAATTCTGAAAAGGTTCGAAGAAGATATGAAAACTGTTAGTGGCCTAGCCGGAACTAAGATCGAGGTGCCTGATCCTCCCAAGGTAGGTGATAAGGAAGCGGTCGGGACCTCGAAAAATGGTCTCAGACTAAGGCTCAAGGGGAGCGAGGTAGTCATACTTGAAGACATGGTATTGAACTTCAAAAGCGGGGAAATAGGTCCTCTAAAGCCTCTCCTGAACCACCAGACTGAAAAGCTCGAGCTGGAAGAGAGGGTCTTAGTAGTGAGCGACGATACCTTCAAGAGGCTCCTGAAGAGGGCCATGGAAGTCACGCCGCACATAGCGATAAATGACGAAACAGGGACTGTGAGCAACCTATGGTTCCAAGAGAACCTCCCCGCGGAGACCATCATGTATTCTGTTGCCTTCACCAAGAAGGACCTAAAGTCCAAGCTAGAGAAAGTGCTGGGGGACATAGTCCATGTCGGTGGGGATATCACGACGGGCTTGGGGTTTGCAGAGGTGATCCGAGTTGGCTGACGACAAGGAGGAACCCGTCTTTGGGATCGATTTAGAGACTGAAAGGCTTAGAAAAGCTAATAAGTTCATCAGAGAGATCGAGGAGAAAGTAAGCGACAAAAAAGCCTTTGCATCTCTAGCTAGGAGGCTGCCCACTCTGCTGTTGAACAGCGGCCTCGTTTTAACGATCGCTTACCTTATGAAAAGGGTTAAGGAGGAGGAAGGGAGGGAAGGGGCCAAGAAGCCTGAGGAACTCCTTCTCGAGTTCCTCACCACGAGACTAAAGGAAACTGGTCTGTTAAGTGAGAATAAGGATTACATGAAGGATCTAGATACCCTGCTCGACAGCACACCTGATGAGCTGTCCCTCATGCTTGACGAGGCCTTAGCGTCCGCTGAGGCACTGAAAATTATTACTGAGGCGAAATTAGGTCCCGGTGAGGGTGGATGAGCCTCAGAATCACCTTAGAATCGCTATCACCAGTCTCCTGGGGAGATGCAGAGAGAAGGGCTGATCCACTAGTCGTCAGGATCCCGTCTATCAGGGGGACCGTGAGAAAGTGGTACCGCTGGTACCTCGCATCTCTAGGAATGTCACATGATCAGATCCGGACTCAGGAGAGGAAGATCTTCGGAGGAGTACACGATAAGCCATCCGCCTCTAGAGTGAAGATGAGATTCGAATCCCTCGAGGTGCTCAAGAGCTTGAGGCTCGGCTTTAAGGATCCCTTCCTGTGGCCGCTCAGGTGGGGCAAGAGGAACTTCTACATGGTAAGGTTCGACCTCGTCCTCGAGAAGAGATCCCTAGATGAAGATTGTAAGGACCTGCTCGAGGCGGTGAAGGCCTTAGCTCTCAGCGTTACCCTCGGAGGATTCGGATACAGGTCCAATAGGGGATACGGTAGCTTCGCCATATATTCTCATTCTATCGAGGTGGACGGGTGCGAGGAGGAGATTGAGAGAATTATCGTGAATGCTGAGAGGGCAACAAGAGCTCCTTTAGCACCCGAATGGGAGGAAAGTGCGGGTAAGTTGCTAAATCTCCTAGGGATAAAATCCGCTCGCGGAAGTTTCCTCCCTGAGATTCAGAGCCTCTCCAACGCTTATTTGCTGCATAGAGCTGGCTTTACCGACTGGAAAGATGCCCTCAGAGACGCGCAGAATGTGCTAAGGCAGGTGGAAAGGTCCCTCAGATTCGGTGGACCCAATAAACTCGACTATAGGGTACTGCTCGGATCTCCAGTCCTCGGGAGGAGGAGATACGTATGGAGAGATAGGAGAGCGTCTCCCCTACTGTTAGGTATGGGCGGATCGAGTGGGGGGTATCTGAGAGGGGTGCTGTTCATCTCCCGAGATTATCCCAACGGAGGTAGGGGAGGAGCACTCGGTCACTTCCGCACGCAACTGGCCCAAGCCTTTGAGAGGATACTCGATGAACTAGGGAGGTTTTTCATCATCAAGTGGGTGGGTGACTTACTATGAAGGGATCTTATAGAGAGCTAGTCGATGAGCTACAGTCTTTACTGAAGGTAGATATAGAGGTAAGCTTGTCCCTCCTTATCGGACCTTGGGCTGACACCAATATCGTCTGGAAGATGGTACGGGGAAAGGAGAAGGGAGGTAAGATGGGAGAACCTCCCGATCCTTGGTCCATCATTGTTAAGAGGTCAACGGAACTTTCTCAGAGATATAGGAACTTCATATCATCTTTGAAGGCGATGGGGAGCCAGCTTGGGGCCATCATGAAGAGTTACAGGGCTAAAACGAGACTTTTGGTTGGAGGAGGTATTACGGGATGGGAAGTAAATATGGTGCAGATGCTAAAGCCCCACGACGTACCTTGGATTCCAGGCTCATCGCTGAAGGGAGCATTGGAGTACGTGGCTCTCAAGAAGCTCGTAAAGAAGATGCAGGAGGAAGGATTGACCTGGAAGGACATCGTTCGTGAGGAGTCCCTTATGAAATTAAAGGATAGGAAGAGTGGAGAGTACAGGCTTTGGCTGTACAAGGGACTCGAATTAGAAGATATCCTCTGGAATGAGCTGAGGAACATTGCTAAAATCTTCGGTACCAAGAGCAGTAAGGGAGCAATGAGTGTGTTGGGTGGCTTCTTGACGAGACCCCCTGCTTATGGTTTCCTCACATTAGATGTCCTCACTCCTCACTATAAACCGTACTATGAGGGCAGAGAGGATTTACCTCACGAGTACTTCGATCCGGTCCCAGTCAAGTTCCCAGCCGTCAGGGAGGGATCGGAGTTCCTGTTCATTATAGCCTTGGACTCGGCTGATGGATCGTTGAGAAACTACGTAGAAGTACTGCTGGACGAGACATTGACTAAAGCGGGCATAGGTGGAAAGACCACCACTGGATATGGGTTGTTTGAGAGAGTATAGGAGAAGGATGCCTCTCGACTCCCCTCCCGATTTCTCCTACCACCTTTATGAGAGAGTTTTCTGTGGAGGAATCTTTAGCTCCCCAGACTTCCCACTACAAATTGAAAGCGATGGATTTGATGCTGTAGTACTGGGCAGGAGGCTGGATGGAGACGAGATAGAAATTATCGTGGAAATAAAGGGGCATTGCAAGGAAAGCGCTGCCCTTTATCTCAATGTTCCTAGGAAGAGTAGGGTAGGTCTACTCGTAAAGGGAGATGGGTCGCATAGAGATGCGGGCAATAGGATACTTGTAGATGTAGGGAGGGAAGCTAGCTCTAAGCTTATCCTCAAAGACATCTCAGCTGGAATAATTGAAATCAACCTTGAAGAAGGATCAAGGACTGATATAGTCCTTAAATCGTCAAAACTAGATAAACTTCACGTGACATCTTCAGTCTCAAGTGATAGGGGCTACATCTTTTTGTCGATTAGGGATTGCTCCATCGGGGATGTCGAGTTAGAACAAGGAAGATCAGGAGGGATTGTTAAGTCCCTAAAAATCTCCGAATCTCATGTGAACAATTTAGGGGCTGGAACCAGCATAGAAAGATTGGAGATAAGTAAAAGCAGTCTAAGGCGGGTAAACCTGTCATCAGATTCGTCCGATACCGCGATCCCATATCAGAAGATCGGGATAGGGAGGGTTCAGTTGGTTGACATTAAGATCGGAGAATTA
>JAOZGJ010000016.1 GCA_027491785.1 Thermoproteota archaeon
ATAGTAGAAGATAAGATGAGGGAATATGGATATTTCTGTCCAAACAGATCTCTGAAAAGCAGCCTAGCGGTTCCCTTCGGTAGCTCTGAGATGATAAGCTCGGTCATGAATGAGCTGATCGACTGCGCCGTAGTTGTATGCGATGGGGCTGGCTCAGTTATAACCTGGAATCCCGAACTCGTTCAAGGGATAGGGGCTAGGATGAATGGCCTGCTGAGAACGACACCTATCCCTGAAGTTATAGAGAGGATAAGAATGAGTGAAGGCGAGGTCCTCGATGAGCCTAGGATAGACCAAGTATCTGCCGTAGAGAAAGCTGCTGAGATGGGCTTTAAGAGGATAGCTGTGACGGTGATAGGCCCCATGGCTAGGGAGATAGAGGAGCTCAGAAGAATAGAAGAGAGGAGAAATGTTACTCTAGCTATCTTCTCCACCTGCAACACCTTGGTATCTGAAGACGACTTGAGATACCTTGAAATGGCAGATATCGTTTGCGCAAGCGCTTCCAGAGTCATAGTGGAGAAGATAGGGCCTAGAGCCTTGATGCAGCTGGGAATACATATCCCTGTATTCGTCCTCACAAAGCTCGGGAAGGAGATTGCTCTGAGGTATTTAGAGAGGATGAGATCTCCCATAGTCGTCTCCAGGGCTAGAATGCCATATATAGTGGAGGGAAAGCTCCCAGTAAGATCAGATTCCCTTGATTCTCACGGATATAAGTCAGATATGCGAGATATCTGATCTTACATCTAAAACTGGATGATGCCACACTGTGCGGTAATATACATACCAATACCATTTTTCGGAGAAGATAAGGGAATAATGTTATCATATTTACTTCTTGGAGAGCATTGGTGCATATGGATCCGCCGCCGATAAGGGGACCTCCTATCAGATCGCCTATAAGTAAGGAGAGCGCTATTAGGGCAGTGGAGACTGTTAAGAGCGCTCTCCCTCTCCTATCGATGGGACCCCCTATCGTGGGGAGGGGACCCGCTGGTGAAACCCATGTGGATCTCCCAATCATTTACCAAGGCTACGCCTTGGATAGGGTGCATTTCGATCCCTCAACGATGGAACCTTCTCCGAAGGGAAGACCTGTCATCTTCTCTGGATCCATAGATAGGGAGGCAATAGTCAAAAGGGCAAACGAGATCCTGGAGGAGTTAAGGGCTCTCGATGCTGCGGAGTACAGGGAACCTGAGAGATGCTGGGTCGTACCGCTCGCTTGGGGTCCTTATCTAGTAGCGCACATCAAGGTTTCAAGTGATGGCAGGGAGCTCATACCTGACTATGGCCTCACTGAGGAGGTAAGGAGGTACGTTTCTTCTATCTAGGCTAGAGCAGTTAAAGTATTTTATGAAAAGGGAGAGGCTCCTAGCTATTTTAATCGTGATGTTCGCTTTCCTCTCCATCATAGATACAAACTTCCCTGCTAGATCATTAGGCTACATAGATCTCGAATCCATCTCCCTCATAATATCCTTTATGCTTGTTTCCAAGCTATTGAGCGTATCCGGAGCCTTCTCCAAGCTCTCATCTTGGATCCTATCGAGAGGAGGTAATGTGGCGATCTTCCTCCTCCTTCTCATGGCTGAGCTGGGAGCCGCGCTCCTCATGAATGATACCTCCCTCTTCTTCATGATTCCCCTAGTGATCATAATCTCTAAGATATCTGGATGTGAGTTGCGAGACCTTGCCGTCCTAGTTACAATTGCAGCTAACATAGGATCTGCTCTGACTCCCTTCGGGAATCCTCAGAACATAATCATCTGGAGACATTACCATATTACGATACTAAATTTCATGCTTGAGATGACCCCGTTTTTCTTGATATCCACAGGAATCCTCCTAATCTTTGCTTTAATGGAGAATTTAAGCCTGAGGAAAGTTAAAATTCCTACGGTAAGACTTGATATGAAGCTAGCAATTTCAGCACTTGTAATCCTTTCACTAAATTTAGTTTTAGCTCAGATAGGCCTATATTGGATGGGCCTCCTGATATCCCTAATAGCTTCATCGATTTTAAGGAGGGAAGTTCTTCTCAAGATAGATATACCCCTTATCATAATTTTCTGCTTGCTTTTCATGGATTTCGGCGAACTATCCTATTTAATGGGAGTGTGGAGAGTTATCCCCCCTATAACTGGATTTGAGATAGTACTCACCTCCTCCATAATAAGTCAGCTTATGAGCAACGTCCCTGCTACCATAACGCTCCTCAATCATATCTCTAATTGGAGAGCTCTAGCTATAGGAGTTAACTTAGGAGGAACAGGTTTCATAACAGGTTCCATGGCAAACATAATCACCTTAAGGCTCACTAAAATCGATCTAAAGAAATTCCATGAGGTATCAATTCCCTATTTCCTCGCTTTACTTTCCTGTTTCCTCCTGTTATCTTACCTATCAATCTATCCCTGACGACTGCATGAGGATAATATGGGCTTACAGCTAGTCTTCCAGCTTGTTAAATAATACAATCCCATCAAAAAGCTGAGAGAGTAGGTGCGTTGGAACTAGAAGCTCCGCTTCTGTCCCAGCTCCATTCCAATTTTCCTGAGCCCAAGTAGCAGGGGAACTCCTATAACAGTCGCTATAGTCGCTGCTAGAAGCCTCTCTATGGGATAAACGAAGAGAACTAAGGCGAATACCTTAGCCGGCCCCGAGTACATTACTATGAAGAAGGCATTACCGAGCAAATGCTCCGAGATGGTTCCGGCGAGAGCTGCTAAAAATATACCCAGAGCGATCTTTTTGCGATTTTCCGATGCAATCCACTTGGCTATCTTAGATCCAGTGATGAGAACCAGTACTAGTGCGATAATATGGAGAAAGGGGAAATACCACCTTATCTCAGCTCCCGGTTGTCCCTGCCACCATATGCTGGTTAATATGTACCATACCGCTAGGAGAATGACCTCAGCGCTAGCTCCTTCCTTCCATCTACCAAATGCTACAAGTCCCGCCACCAAGGCACATGTAGCTGGTAAGAGGAAGGTTATGGGGCCAAAAACAGCTCCATAAGGAGCTATAAACTCCCCAATGAGGCCGCCTATCGCTGCAGCTATCATGCCAGATAAGGGACCGAGAAGGATTCCTATAAGTGGTGTAACGAACATCCCAGCATTCATTGTTGCCCCAGATCCAATCACGGGAAAAGTAGGGATGTAATTAGCTAGGGCCACGATAGCCGCACCGGCAGCTATGTAGGAGATAGGGACCTCGAGGTTCATACCCATCTGCTGAACCCTTCCTAACAAAGTGAGGTAAGCTTATTATCTTAACTATAGTTTCGGCAGCTACCGTTGGATAGCATGAGCTAGGTTCATCAGCTCTTCCTTTAGCTTCTTTATCTCTATAAGCTTTGGAACCTCCATATCGTTCCTCTCAAGTAGCTCCTCATCAGATAGGACGCTCCAAGGATCTCCTTCGGCTATAATCCTCCTATTCAGGACGTAGACCCTAGAAGCCACTTCAAGTATGAGATCCAAGTCGTGAGAGCTTACAACTACCGTTTTCCCCTCATCCTCAAATTCCTTCATTAGACCTATTACCTCTCTCCTGCTCCTCAGGTCTAAGTTCGAGGTGGGCTCGTCCAAGAGGATCACATCAGAACCTATGGGGTAAACCGTAGCAATAGCGGCTTTCCTTTTTTCACCATAGCTCAGGTTGTAGGGGTGCCTTTGGGCGAGATGCTCTATCCTAAAGACCTTAAGGGTCTCATCTATTCTCCTTTCAAGCTCTGCAGGGTTTAACCCAAGGTGCTCTGGACCGAAAGCTATGTCCTTCCTCACAGTGGAGGAGAACAGCTGAACGTCAGGATCTTGGAAAACCAATGAAACCTTTTTCCTGAACTCGTACATGAATTTACGATCTCTTAGCTTATCATTCAGCCTTATCCCCCTAAAAAATATCTCTCCAGAAGTAGGTGGGATCAGGGCATCCAACAGCATGAGAAGGGTTGACTTTCCCGCTCCATTCGGCCCTACTATCCCTAAAATTTCCCCCTCCATTACTTTCATGGAAATGTCCAATAGGGCTTCCTGTCCAGTTGGATATGTGTAGCTGACGTTTCTCAGAGCGAAAACTTCCCCCAAAGGAATACCTCCCCCAAGATAAGCGATGCCACAATCATAAATGTGACGACTAGGAAGGTTATATCCTTTCTACTCAAAGAGATCTCCGGATCTCCTCCCCCTATCTCGCCCGAGAAACCTCTGGAGACCATTGACATGAAAACCTCCGTGCTCGTTCTTGCAGATTTCATGAACAAGGCTCCTAGGAGTTCTCCTCCCCACTTCCAGGAATCTTTGAATGATTCACGACCTACTAGCCTGCTCTTCCTCGATAAGAGCATCTCCATGGCTGTGTCGATCATCGTGATTATATAGCGGTAAGTCATGGATAGGATCTCCACGACTATGGAGGGGATCTTAAGGGAAGCCATCCCATCAACTACATCATCCCAATCCTTGCACATGACCAGGAGGACAGGAAAGGAGACGGCTACGCTGACTCTAAAAACGAAGGTTGCAGCGTTTATCAGGCCTTCTCTGGTAATCTGAAGGACTATCGTCCCAAGCGTCACAGATGCAACGGTCTCTCCAGGGGTTACTTGGGAGAATATGGAGGGGATCGCTATTATCGCCGTGAAGATGGGTATGAAGACCAATACCCTGACTAAGTAATCCCTAACTGGTATATTAGAAAGTAAAGCAAGTGAGATCGATAAAGAGAAGAGAATGAGGAGTGAAATGATGTTTCTCGTGCTTATAGTAGCGGCCAGCAGGATCACTGAGGAGAGAAAAGCTATTGCTGGATCGATTGATTGTAGGAGGCCTCCTGAGTATCCAGCGTTCATGCTTAGCTTTATGTATCTGCTGGCCTCTTCGATGGTTTTATCCGCTAAGGAGCTCATCAGGACTTCCTCGCTATGATCCTCCCCAAGACCAAGGTTACTATTATAACGAGGGCTACGCCCACTATAGCTGAGATTATGTATCCTATGTACGGAAGTATTCCCTTCTCCCATCCGGGGACATTATAGTCAGATAGAGGGGCGTTCCATATATTAGAGAAGCTTTCAGCTATGGATTTCCAAGTTTTGGAGACGTTCCAGCTAGAGATATCCCATTCTCCCCATGCTTCACCTGGGGCTAGGAGACCAAGAGGTGTTAGGAAGATGAATATCAGCAGGACTATGAGCGCCTTCTTCGGCATCCTTATCACCTCGATACTAGAGGAGCTATCTTAGGAAGCCTCGTATACTCGGGGTTGTTCTTGTACAGGTAGCCTAGTACGACCGCTGTAACCGCTGCTTCAACGACACCAGCAACGGTCAGATGAGCGAATAACATTGCTGGGATGGATAGCCAGTAGGGATACGGGCAGTATCCCGGACTTATGAAGGGCTGTATTCCTATCTCCAGACCGCAGAAGAAGGCAGCCACATTTATTCCTACGTAACCACCTATGGATGCACCAGCAATAACAGCTTTCTTCTCATCCTTGATCAACCTCTTAAATAGCTCTATAAAGGCATATGAGACGAAAGGAAGGACGAAGGCCATATTAAAGGTGTTGGCCCCGAACGTTGTCAATCCGCCATCGCCGAAGAACAGGGCCTGAATCAGGAGAGCTATCGTAATCGCTATTGTAGCGGCATAAGGACCAAGAAGAGCTGTTATTAATGCCCCACCGACCATGTGGGCTGTTGTCCCATCAGGTACAGGGAAGTTGAACATCATCACTATGAAGGAGAAGGCGGAAAGTAGAGAGAGGGTTGGAATTTCCCTCTCGCTCAACACATTCTTAGCTTTCCTAAAGGCCAGATACCAGATTGGAATCATGATCAGGTAGAAAACGAGGCAGGTTAGAGGGCCCAGATATCCATCGGGAATGTGCATAGGTGGTCTTCTTTATGGTATGCTGGTAGCTTAAAAATAATACTATTCTTCAAATTAGTAACACTACCGCGAAGCTCTCTTTAATGTTAGAGAGCGATGAAACCTAAGAAGTATGCTAGAGAGATCAAAGTCAATACCATAATGGAGAAGAGGACTATCCAATCCGTCATACTCATCCTAACTTCAATTAGGAATGTTCTCTCTTCCTTCGCACCGAAAGCCCTAGATTTCATAGCTATTTCCATCTGCCTAGCAATCATGAAGCCTTCCATTATTACAGGGATTATCAGGGGTACATAGGATCTTATCCTCTCTAATATACCCCCTTCATCGAATCCCCTGAACCCCCTAACTCTCTGCGCCTCCATCACCTCCTCAACATTGGCCTGAAGTATGGAGAGCAAGTTTATCGATGTCGTCAGGGTAAATGCTAGCTCGTATGAGAGACCCGACTTTATCAGCGAATTAAGGAGCCTCTCTAGGCGCGTCGTCATGGTGACTATGGGCATGGCCATGATAACTATGAGAAGCCTTAGAACCATGCTTATCCCGTTTACTAAGCCTTCTTGGGTAGCTGCTATCACTCCCCCGAAATAGGGTATCCATCTGGGTATCTCCACGGATATTATGTCCGTCTTCCCCGGAAAGAAGAGCAGCTGGATCAGGAAAGTGAATAGAGCTATAGGAACAAGAGCTTTCATGAAGAAACCTAGTTCTGAGATGGGTATCCTCGCATAGAACCATATAATCAGTATTGCTGCCAAAAGGAATGATAGCTTCATGGGATCGCTTGTCAGGAATGCTAGGAGGAAGAAGGAGGCAGCTAGCGCTATCTTGACCCTCGGATCGAGCCTGTGAATTAGGGTGTCCCCCGGGTAGTAATGGATGCTCAAGCCCATCTCCTCTCCCTAATGACCTCAACCAGCTCTTCAGCCTTTATTATCCCCCTAAATCTGTAAGGGTTTGGTAGATGCTTAAGAAGCCTGACTATTGAGGGGAAATCTACTCCAGCCCTTCTGACGGCTTGTTCATCCCAGAAGAAGTTCCTAGTCGGGCCATCGAATATCACCCTACCGTCAGCCAAGGCTATTACCCTATCAGCTAGCCTCGATACCAAACCCATCTCGTGGGTTATCAGGATTATCGTCTTGCCATCTTTCTTCAGCTTTCCGAGTACCTCCTCTATTTTACTTAGGGATACCTCGTCCTGCCCTGTCGTTGGTTCATCGAGTATGATGGCTTGGGGCCTCATTGCTAGAGCTATTGCTATGGCTAACCTCTGCATCTGTCCTCTGCTCAGGGACCTAGGATGCTTTTCCCTCAAGTGCAGCAGGTCAACCGATTTAAGGGCCTCCTCAACCCTCTCGTTAACCTCTTCGCTGCCTAGACCCATGTTCCTTGGGCCGAAGGCGACCTCGTCCTCAACGCTCATTGAGAAGAATTGATGCTCTGGGTTTTGGAAGACGTAGCTGATGATGGGGGATACGTCAGCTACCTTCAAGTCCTTAGTATCCGTTCCCTTTATCACTACTCTTCCACTATAGGGTTTAATCAGTCCCACTATGCACTTAGCTAGGGTAGTCTTCCCTGCCCCATTCCTGCCAACTAGAGCAAGGAATTCACCCTCCCTTACCCTTAAGCTCACCCCATTTATTACCCTACGCTTTTTGTAACCGCAACTAACTCCTTCCATTTTTATGAGCTCCTCATTTCCATTAGGATCCTCAGGCATTGTGCTTCTCCTAGGAACTATGCCTGAGGTCATCCTGAAGATTGCAGGTAGCGCTTCCTCGACTGTTAGGGGGATCCTCCCTTCGTACAATCCCTCCTTCCTCAGGAGATGAAAGAGCTTCACTACATCTGGTATCCTTATATATACTGATTCGATAAGCCTCTCATCATCGAAGAGATCCCTCGGCCTGTATTCCCCCAGCACCTTGCCATTCACCATTACCACTACCCTATCTGCCAGCCTCAGGATCTGATCCCTATGCTCCACTATTAGGAAGGTCGTCCTATATTTGTTCCTCAGGGATTCGATTAAGGAGATGATCCTCCTAGCCTCTAAGGGATCTAAGCCTGTTGTCGGCTCGTCTAGCACCATGACCTTCGGTCTCATAGCGAGCACAGATGCTATTGTTACTTTCCTCTTCTCCCCGTCAGAGAGCTTAGTTGGATTCCTTTCCTCATAACCCCTCAAGCCAGCTGAGCTTATGGCCCAATCTACTCTCTCCATTATCTCTCCTCTGGGAAGAGCGAGGTTCTCGGGTCCAAAGGCTACTTCCGATACTACCGATGTTGAGAAGAGCTGAACCTCCGGGCTTTGAAATACTATGCCCACTTTCGTGGCCATCTCCTCCACATCGTGCTCTAGAACATCCATACCGTCCACTGAAACCTTGCCCTCAAACCTTCCCCCGATAATATGGGGAATAACGCCGTTCAATGTGAGGCAGAGGGTGGTCTTACCGCTTCCAGTAGGACCAGTTAAAACGATTATCTCCCCCTCTCTGATAGATAAGTTGATGTGATCTAAGGCCGCTACCTCCGAGTAAGGATAGAAGTAGCTTAGGTCCCTTATTCTTATCACTTCATTCATGATATCCTCTTCAACCTCCTTATCTCATCTCAGAGGCTATTATCTGCCACTTAAAGGGTTCATATCTGTAGATAAAGTTAGACTAGTCAAACTTTTAAATTATGATTTTCCAGCCATGCGATGGGTTCCCTCAAGAGGAGACTTAGCTTCCTTGAAGCTCTGAGTGTAAACATTGGGGAAGTTGTAGGAAGCGGTATATACATGTTCCCCGGCCTCATATTCGCTTTAGTCGGATCCGGAGGCTCGATATTTGTCTGGATCGTCATGGGGGTTGCGGCCCTTCTAGAAGCCCTGATCCTCATGATCTACCCATACCTCTACCCCGATGCCGGTGGATGGTACACCTACCTTAGGGAGGGCCTTCCGGGGGAGTTGGGCAGGGTGACTTCCTTCCTCTTCGGATGGTACAACCTCTTCATACTTCCAGCCTCCACTGCTGCCATAGCTATAGGCTTCTCCTCTTACCTGAACCAGTTAGTGAGCATTCCGAGCGGTGTAGTAATCTTGGCCTCCATCTTAACAGTACTACTGGCTTTAGCCAACATTCTGGGGGTGGAGATAGGTGGTAAACTTTCAGACCTCCTCACGGGTATCAAGATAGTACCTTTAGTACTGATAGGGATAGCAGGTCTGCTCTTAGGGAGTCTGTCCCATCTAAACCTGTCCGATTTCAGGATAAGTGGATTGGGTCTAGGAATGATGATGGCATGGTTTACCTACAGTGGTTTTGATGCTTCAGTTCCTCTAGCTGAGGAGACCGAGGATGGAAGGAGGAAGATCCCCCTCTCCCTGCCCGTGACCGTGATAGCTGTCATGGCTCTCTACATGTTGGTGGTCGTCTCGGCGATAGCTTCCCTTCCAGCCGATATCCTAGCGAAGAGTAATGCTCCCCTGCTGGATGAGTCCAAGGTTCTGGGGAGCTGGGGAGCATCTATAGCCATACTGGGGGCGTCTCTATCCATGGCCGGAGCTTGCGCCTCTGAGATAATATCTAGGCCCAGAGTTGTGTACGCCATGTCGAGGGACGGACAGTTCCTCAGGAGCTTCTCCAAGATCCATGAGAGGTTCCTCACCCCCTATGCATCCATAGCCCTCTACTTCATCCTAATGATCCTGTATGAGCTCTCTGGCTCTTATGTATGGCTCGTTAAGGTGGTGACGATACCAACACTGATATTCAGCCTCCTGATGTACTTGGGAATATTCAGGCTTAGGAGGCAAGTCTATGTACCGAGGCTCTTCAGCTCTCTAGGGCACCCGATCACGACAGTCATAGTGATAGCGGTCTATTCCTACGTTATCTACTCGCTCTTCCTAGATGATCCGTTAACCTCCCTTCTCAGCCTAGTGGTAGTTTTTACGGGATTACCTTTCTACCTATGGTGGAAGGAGAGATGGAGGTCATAGAAGGCTATTATATGAGGATGAGAAGCATAATCTTCTACGCTAAGGGCATCGAGCATCCACCGGGAAAGGTCGTTGCCTACCCGAAGTATGTCCTCGATCCAAGAGGAGACAGGAGAGATAGGGAGGGAAGGAGGTACAGGAAGCTCCCAACTCAAGATGAACAGCTCGAGTACCTGAAGAGTTGCTGCAGGGAATATCTTGTGGAAGATCCCTATATAGGGGAGAGGGTGCCGGAAATACCTCTCAGTTCCTTCGACGAGATATACGACCCCTTGGAGAGGGCTCAAGAACTGCTAGCTGGCAATCCTCAGGGAGTAGAGAGGGAAGCCGTCCAGATGATCTTAGACTTGGGCCCTGATAACATAGGGATATCTGGATCCATCCTAGTGGGCCTGCACAATGAGTCTTCCGACATAGATCTAGTGGTGTACGGGAAGGAAGAGGGGAGGAGGATCTATGAGACTCTAAGGAAGAAGGTAGAGGAAGGTGTATATTACAGGAAATATTCTGGGAAGGATTCTAGGGCCCTCTATGAGAGGAGGATCAGGGAGACACCGCTATCATGGTACGATTTCATGAGACAAGAGAGGAGAAGGATCCTTGAGGGCTATTATAGGGGAAGGGAGTACTCAATAAGGCTGGTCAGGCCAGAAAGCTCTTACGGTTCCAAAACGGTTAGGAAGGTAGGTGAAGCCCAGCTGCTGCTGGAGATTACGGATAGCGAGGAGTCCATATTCACCCCATGCATCTACGGCGTTCGCGTCTTGGAAGTATTGGATGGCCCCGGAGAAGGGAACGATGTGAGCTTCATATACAGCCTGAGGGAGAGGTTCACGGAGATAGCTTCCGAAGGCGATGTGGTCGAAGCGAGGGGCAAAATAGAAGTATGGAACTACATCGGTACAGGAAGGAAGACCACTCTCCTGTACTTGGGGGAGAGAGGAGATTATATGAGAGTGCTAAACTGAACCAAGCTATAGGCTAGGATGTAAAAGCAGACTAGAATGGAATTAATGGGTTGGACTAGATGAGGTGAGGTAAAACGAGATGGTCTCGTTCTCGTCCATCCATTTACTTTTATCCCTATCCCTATCCCTATCTCATTATCTATCAATTCACATTCATTCCCCAGTGCGATTAGAGTTTCAATATGTTGGATCTGGGATCTATCCTCTCCAGCCCTGGAACGTTATCGTATGTACTGTCGAAGGAGACGATCTTACCGTCTAGATAGAGAGCCGTTGCGGCGTAATGGGAATCGAAGAAGGAGAGCCCAAACTCTTGCCTGAGCCTGACACTGGTTATTACGATCTCAGGTACGAGTGGTATGAAGCCCACGTTCGGCAGGGAAAGGAGGGCAGACATCACTTCAAGGAGCCTGTCCTCCACCCTCTGGGATCTATATATGAGCTCCATTTCCAACAGGGTTACTCCAGAGATATCCAATTTCAACTTTCCCTCCTTCAGTTTATGGAAGATCTTCTCGGCAATATGATGATTCTCGTCGTTCTCGTTCATGTAGGCGAAGATAACGTCGTTCTCTATGAGCACCACTATACTCCCGCCTCCTTCTCCGCCAGATACTCAGCTTCCCTCCTAAGCTCCTTGAAGGACCTTTTAATGTTGAGGGATCCCTTAAGTACTTTGAAAGGGTCTTCAGGAATTGGCACTATCTCTATCTTATCGCCCAAGCTTATCAGAAGCACTTTCTTTCCCCTGATAATTCTCCTCAACCTTTTAGGTATGGTGATCCTGCCTTTCTCATCGAGTTCCACTATGCTCATAAGATGACATTTAAGTGGGAACATAAAAATATAATCTGAAGTGAGTGGGCTAAATCATCCCAACTAATATATAAATCCCACTCATAGATCCCTAAAGGCAAGGCCTGAGATTGGCTAAGGGAGATACATTTCGAATCGCAGGTGAGGAGCCCCTTGAGGAGTTCTATGAGATTGATTAGCTCTATATTCATCTCAGCGTGTGGTATGAGGCTTACACGTAGCCATATCATTCAA
This sequence comes from Thermoproteota archaeon, assembly GCA_027491785.1. Classification (GTDB taxonomy): domain Archaea; phylum Korarchaeota; class Korarchaeia; order Korarchaeales; family Korarchaeaceae; genus Korarchaeum. The sequence goes on from JAOZGJ010000016.1 coordinate 11,934, forward strand.
CTGTCTGATCAGGTCACCTAGTTTGATATCGCGTACATCTAAGCGAGATGCATTACCTCGGGAGCCGAGTAGGATAGGATACTTTCGCGAGCTCGATTATCCTAGGACCTCTATCCCTAAGGGATCAAGCCCTCTATTCAAGATGTCCCTATCGAACGTCACGAACCTGTCAGCTTCAATGATTTTAGCTAGGGAAGCATGTATGAGATCGAGAGTCTTCAGCTTGAGATCCCCGGAGAGTAAAATGGAGAGGTCAAGGGCCTCATTGAAGTCGGCCTCCTCAACCTTGGCTTTAGACCTCCTTATCGCATATTCGGCCAGCGGTACGGGATCGTCAGATAGCCTAGAGAAGACCGAGTATATCTCCACGACTACTAGCTTCGATATAACTGGGTCCCTCAGGGACCGCTCTAGGTTCACCGCCCTCTCATGATTCACATCGCTCTTCACCGCTAGGAAACGATGTAACTCGTGTCTAGGTAGTCCACTCGCTTCTCTCCCTCCTCACGAATTCGGCCAGATCCACCGGTCCCAAATCTATCCCTTCCTCCTTCTCGTACTCCTCGACCTTCTCCTCTACCTTCATGGCCCTACGGATCTCAGGGAGGATATCTTTCACACCTCTCTCTAGAAGGATGTTCAGAGCTTCGTTTCTACTCTTGGCCAGTCCTAGCCTCACCATTTTCTCAGCTATGGCTAGAATCCTGTGACTCACCCTCACACCGACGACCTTCGACATGTGCACCATTACGTATACTAACTAGGAGAGATATAAAGGTTTGAGAATGGAGGAGAGAAGTGCGCTACGCCTCCTTAGATCTATAGTAGCTTGCTCCTGAACGCATTGGTGCTCGGGTGATCGATACCACTAATCTGATCTCATTAGTTCTAGGTCCCTTCGGCGCTTGGAAGTGCCAGCGAGATGTTAAGGTCAGGACCACATCCGGGCAGAACAGCGCTCGGTTAAATGAGGGCTACTGTGCGAGTTAAAGTGATCATCGGCGCTGAAGGGGCTGAAGGGCTTGATAGATATCCGATTGGTCCTATTTTAGCGCGCATTCTAATAACCTTTAATTCCCTTTAACAACTTTGAGAGCAGCTGCGTTGAAGGTAAGTATCGCACGAGAATGGATGGCTGGAATCCTTTAAGGTTCCTCATTTTAAATGTCATGGCTATACCGTAGCTTTGAATGTCGACGCAGCAGAACATGCGCGCGCATAAATCTACTTATCAGGAAAGGAAGTTCCAAACATTTTATCAAATAAACCCGTTCTATAGAGCTAGGTTACTATGCGCCCTTTAAGTGAAAAGATCCATTGAGACAATACAATATATATGAAAAATCTTCATAGATAGATTCCTACTTAATGGCTCTTCGCAAATTACCTAGAAATGTGAATGATAAATTAAATTCTGAAACCTTTCGCTATCTGAGTGAATAGAATTAATAAGAGATTGGGTATCACTGTAGCGACTAATATCTTAAGATTGCTTACGTCACGCTTGCTGATTAACCTGAATCCAAGAGCGTACAGAGAGATAGCTAATACTTCTGTTCCCTTCCCGACTACCGGGAGCATATCTTGGGGAAAGGGGATCGAGTACATTATGACGTAGAGCATGTAGACCATGTACGCAATGGAGTTTACTTGGAAAAGGTTGCTGAGGCTCAAGTCCACCAGTAAAGAAAGGGCAATCAGGTATTCTACGAAGGTGATTAGAACTAGCCCTCCAAACTGGCTCAGAAAGCTCGTTAATATGAGTAGGATTGTAACCAGCTGTGGTGGAGGAGCAGCTGTCGAATGCGATGGAAGGTGTGATTCAAAGTAAGAGACAGCACTGAGGGAGACCAAAGTGCTTATTGCGGCAGCTAGGGCGAGGGCGGATGTAGTCCCATAGCTCAGTCTCATTATCCTGCCATTCGAAGGTCTCTCATATTTTATTACTACACACACCAAACTTGCTGCAAGTCCTGCAATCAGAGATGATATCTCTGCAATCCCGGGGTCTATGAGAGCACCTGAGTAAAGCAGGAGGAAGTATGTAGTGATCGAAATGGCGAGGAGCACGAGATATGGAATATAGTCTTGAGGCTTAGCTATGATGAGGAGCAACCTAGTACACCTGGTGTGATGAACGTTTCGATGCAGCACGCTAATAGAAGCAGTGAATAAGCCATAGTTAGGAGTCTAACTGATAATTCTATCTCCCAGTGATCTGCTTCTCTTCCGTAATACTTCTCTCCACCTCTACTTATTAACCTCTTAAGGAGGACCCCGCTCATCCTGCGGGATATATCTGACGACAAGATGAATGAAGAGATCTCCGGTATGCCGTGAGGGACAACACCCGCCAACAATTCACCGAGTCCAGATCCTGCTGTGGCATATCCGTGGTTCACCCCTTGAGCGAACAAGATTAGATAGGATAGGAAACCGTAGGATATAATGCCTGAAATAAATATTGCCATGAAGATGGAGGTATTGGCCTCTAGAATCATATGAGCATTGGCTTTTCTACAGTAAAGGTGAGATGCTGGTCCTCTATGCATAGCGTTCCCAAAAATCAGACCTAAGATATAGAAAAGAGCAGGGAGGATGGTCCATTTTGAAAAGAGCTTTCCCTGTAAATCTTTGCGGGTGTTTCCTGAGTTTAGTACTTTACTAAGCATATCCCTTCACCTTGCCAGAGCGGGCTTTTCTTTTACTGATCAGGAGCGTTACACCTAGGTAGGAGAATCCAACGATCAACCATACAACTGTGAGGAGGACTTCTCCATTTAAGGCGTAGATTACCGCGAGAATAAAGATCAGAGAAGGAAACAGTACGAACAGTAGAAGCTTCTTCATTGTACTAGAAAAATTCGCTAGGTAGGAGATCTTGGACCCCCCTTAAGTTCATAGTGAGGCGGTCACCCATATAGCAGTCCATGCAAGCATCTGCCAGCCGCACCAAGAGGTCATCGCCAGCCCCCAGTACCACTCTAGATAGTGCGCAGCCAACCCTCCTACAGCAGCTCCTGCTCCAAGAGATGCCACCGCGTTTCTACTGTAATAGTATGTCACCTTCGATGGACTCTCAGCGAGCAGAACTGGGGAGATAATTATTAGAACGGACAGAAAGAGGGGAGATATACGAAATTTTCTCATATATCTCACCTACTAATAAAGTAAGCATAATAATGCGTATATATTTAAAATTTTTGTTTCATACACTATGCATAGAAGGATCATCCTATCCTATTAAGTCCTCTAAACATTACAGGAAATGATTAATACCTAGAAAAGAGTCTCTAATCAAGATGGTTAAAAAGGAGGAGTACCTATATCTATTGAGAAGATCTGAAGAATTTCATGAGACGGCCCTTATGCAAATTGATAAAGGTTTCCTAGGATTAGCTGCTGTGAGCTTAGAGCAATCATTACAACTATTCTTAAAGGCGAAATTACTGGAAAGCGGAGTAGACTATCCTCGAACCCATAGTGTGCGTAGACTCTTGGAACTCCTAGCAGAGGTCATGAGCGAGCCCCTCGCACAAAGGATCAATCGACTAATAGACGATTACTCGCTGGAATTAGCACTACTGGAAGATGCCTACATCACTTCCAGATATTTACCTAGGGAATTCCGTAAAGATGAGATCTTAAAGCTAAAAAGAGCTGTGGAGGATGTTATAAATGTCATCTCACAACCTACTAGTTAAGGAGGCCTTGAGGAGGAGGAGAATTTTTAAGAACTTGGACAAGTACCTTAGGAGGATCAAGCAGATTATAAAGAATCTGGATGAAAGCGCCGAGGTCTACTTATTCGGATCAGTAGCTACAGGTGAGAACCTGTACTCTAGCGACATCGATATACTTGTGATAAGTGAGCTGGAACCACAGGTCATAATTAGAGAGCTATGGAGAGAAGGTATAGACGATCCATTTGAGATTCATGTATATCCTCCCGAGTACCTACCTCGATTTATGAGGAGAGCCATCCTCAGAAGGATCTAGCTAAGTTGCTGTGGACCTCACGGCTCTCAACAGATTATACAGAGATATTGAGGAGGTAAAGGAAAAGTAAAGAAGGTGAAGTAAGATATCTCTTGTAATACCCGACTCATTAATATTGTATGGGATAGTGTAATAGGGGAGAATATTCCGGGGATGAGCTTGGTATCTCGCTTTGAGGATTGGGTGAGGCAGGCGGAGAGGAACTTAAAGTCCGCTGTAGCTAATTACAACGCAGAACTGTACGAGGAAACGTGCTACGAGGCCCATCAGGTGGCGGGGAAGGTGGTAAAAGGTCTTCTCAACCTCCTAAATAGGGAGAGAAGGGGCCATTCAGCCTCATTCCTCGCGTTGGAGAGCGGATTAGAACTCCCGGATGACGTCCTCAACTGCCTGAAGTATCTGGATAGGCACTATATTCCAACTAAGTATCCTGATGTTTACGACGAGGGAGCGCCCTGCGACTACTACACTAGGGAGGACGCTGATAAATGCTTGGAGTGCGCGAGGGAGGTGATGGGATGGGTGATGGAAAATGCTCAAAGGATTAGAGGGCCTACTGGCTCGTTACCATAGGTTCAGGCCTAGACTGGTTGTTCTGTTCGGATCTAGGGCTAGAGGAGACTATACCGACAGCAGTGACTACGATATACTGATAGTCTCAGATGATCTCCCTAGAGATCCTAGGGAAGCGTTCGACCTACTCTATGACTTGAATTACTCCAATGTCTTCCCCATTGGCATGAACACATCTTCTTTCTTGAGGAAATTAGAAGAGGGTAGTACATTCGTTTTGGAGATTTTGGAGGATGGGAAGATCCTCTTAGCTGACAGTGACTTCTTAGGAGAGGTTATGGACAAGTTCAGGGAAGTAAGGAAGAGATTTAAGCGGAAGAGGAGGACTTGGATCCTAACAGGTTGAGTTGAGGGGAATTGCCTGCCCGTTTCCCCGGTAGGGATGCCCTTCACTAGGGGGAGCTGGAGGACTTGGGCTAGATTCCTCTTGGCCCGGTCAGGGCGGTGATGGGAGGTTCCCACCTCATAAGGCCTCAGAAAAGAGAGGATAGAGGCGAACGTTGGGGTTCTACAAGACTTAAGCGTGAAGCAAGTGATCAACGGTCACTGCACGGGCCTAGCGGCGGAATGCACGTTCAAGGTTGTGTATGGAAAGGGTTTCGAACAGCTGGCTGTGGGAAAGGCGTTCAGATTTCCATAAATAGAGCTAAAAGACATCAGATAAGTAGAACTCGATGATATTACCCTTTCTCCTTTCCCAGACTAGGCCGTTCCTTTCGAGCACGTTGAGGTGCCACCTCAGGCTGCCCAGGCTCATTCCGAGATCCCTAGACATCTGCCTCAGGTAAGCACCAGGGTTCACCCTCAGGTACTCTATTATGGCCCTCCTCGAGCTGCTGGCTACTGTTCCATGACGCTGCGACATGAGCACCCTGAGGTGACATTCCTCCAGCTCGCAGCACTTGGACTCCTCCACGAGAACTAGCTGTCCTGTGATGGCAGAAAGGAACCCAGCCACGAATCCCCTGAGGAAGTTACACCCACCCATTCCCCCTCTCTTCCTCACTTCCTCGACTCCCTTAACCCTCAGAACCGCTCCCTTGATCCCTACATCGACAACGGATATACTCTCAGCCATGTTCAAATGTGAGTTAATCCCCTCAAGGGCGCTCCACGGATCAATAGATCCATCAGCGTCTTTTATAGCCTCTCCAATTCTCTCACCCAATCTCAGTCCGAACATGTAGACTAAGAGCCCTCCCTCAGGTGTAGAGGTCTCGATCAGGCTCATCAACGAAGAGCAGGCGCTCCTCAGCAAATGGCTTGAAGATGGACCTAGGATCCTTTCGAGCACTCTCACAATGCGATCTCTCCTTTCCGAATAATCTGGACTCATTCAATTGTTAATATTGGTTGTTTATTTAAATGGATTACTGATAACGGAGTTCTAGAGTTCCTAGACGCTCGTGCTACACATGTTATTCAATTCATGTGACGTTTCCTCTGAGGTGATACCGTTTGGCCAAGAAGCTGATGATAGTAGTCAGTAAGGGCACCCTAGATATGGCGTATCCTCCCCTCATACTCGCCCAGATAGGTGCAGCCATGGGGATGGAGGTAGGCCTCTTCTTTACCTTCTGGGGCTTCGACATAATCAGGAAGGACAGGGTGGATAACCTGAAGGTAACTCCTGTAGGAAACCCATCGATGGGGATGCCAAATATACTGGCTATAATACCGGGAATGACTGCTATGGCCACAAGCATGGTCAAGAAGAAGGTAAAGGAGCTGAACATGCCCACCATAAGGGAGATGATAAAGGAGTGTAAGGATTCGGGGGTGAAGTTCTACGCGTGCTCTACAACAATGGAGATGTTCGGTCTTAAGAGGGAGGATCTGATAGATGAGGTGGACGACGTTGTTGGGGCCACTACTTTCATGAATATGGCTATGGAGGACGCTGTCGTCATGTTCATATGAACTTCCCCTCCTATTTCATTTTGTACTCGCTCATCACCAGCCCGTCCCCTTAAGAAAGGTCCTTCCAGTCGCTGCATTAGACATTAACCTAAATTCCTAATTTAGCGAGAGTTGCATGCCTCTAGATAGGTTGTCAGGGGCAATACTCCTTAAATTTTCCAGCTTAGGGGCCAAGAGGATCAATATTACTGATCTAAACCCCAAACTAGGGAACCATTCTCGATTTTCAGAGGAACGAGATTTACCGAGTATAACGTTTACTTAAGCTGGCGCATCGGGTGGATAATCAGCCTCCCTAGCCAGCTCCTTCAGGCTACTAACGAAGTTGATCATGGATGGTGGTTCCTTCCTCCTGACTTTGTTGAGCAGGGGCTTGATTTCAGCCCGCTTGTCCCTTCCCTCGTATGGACATTTAGTCATGCAGGTTGGGAGGCCTTTCATCCTGACATAGTTCAGGTCATCGGAGCCGCTTATCCAGAACAGAGACTTGACCTTTCCAGCCATCCTGTAAGGGCATGGGCTCGCGCGTGAGAGCACTGAACCCGAAGTAGGCCATGCCATTAGGTTAGTCCGGTGGCCACGTAATCGTATCCCCTTCCACGGCGTACCTGTTTACCACTCCGCAAATGAAACACACGCGATAGTATCCTTAGCGAGATCTCTTAGCTATTTGATTCTATTCTAATTCAGGTCAAACTAAACCTACCTGCTACCTTCTCCTGTAGTCCCGTACGTATTCCACTATCCTCCCAGCTATATCCACCCTAGTCACTGATTGAATGCCCCTCCATCCGGGTTGACTGTTCACTTCCAGCACGTAGGGCTCCCCTTTCTCAGATATAAGCAGATCTACCCCCGCGACCTCGCATCCCAGAGTCTCTGATGCCTTCAGAGCTAGCTCCTCCAGCTCCCCTCTTAGCCTGATCGATTTCGGTTTGGCTCCCATAGCCACGTTAGTCTTCCATGAGAAGGGATTTTCCCTGATCATAGCAGCGATAACCTCACCACCGACCACGAAAGCTCTGATATCCTTTTTTCCATGGGGAATGAACCTCTGAAGGTAAAGGACATGCCTGAAGAATGCCTGTTCCCTGAAGATGTTCCAAGCCACATCCCTGTCAGATATCCTCGTAGAACCATGCCCTCTCGATCCGAAAACAGGCTTAAGCACCACTTCAGGCATTATCCTCATCATCTCGTAGGCTGTAGCTGGATCCTCGAGCACCACCGTTTCCGGTACCGGTATGCCTCTCCTAGCCAAGAGATAGAGTGACCTGTACTTGTCAAGCGATTTCTCTATAGCTGAAGGCCCATTCACCACGTGAACACCCAGATCCTCCATAGCGTACAGGACGTCGAGCCTGAATATTGCCTGTTCTAGGCTCGATCTCCCTATAGGCCTCACGATGATCGATCTGACGTCTCTAGCATCGAGCCCCCTTATCTGGATTGGTGGTTCCCCTCCTATCCTAGCTACAATATCCCTGAAGCCGAAATAGAAGGGATCTAATCCCCTCCTCCTCGCAGCCTCGAATATCGATCTAGATCCGAATCCATTGGGGTTTCTGGTCAGTATCCCGAGAAGCGACTCAGCTCCCTCCCAGTCCAATGGATCTGTAGATTATATCTGGATTCAGCTTACCCGATTCCATGCATCTACCATCCTTAGAGCATACTAGGTACTTAGCCGGAGCGAAGAAGCCGGGATCTACCTTGTAGAGGAATTCGGGCCCGACTTCTCTTACTTTCTCAGCTACAGAGACTCCGTAATCCCTAGAGGAACAGCTGGGAGCCCTCTCAACTAGGCCCTTCAGAAAATCGTATTCCCTGTTAATGGAGAGGAATACCTCAGCCCCGTAGAGTAGCATATCGTTGGTTCTCCCGAGCATTATCATCGGATCCGGATGGACCGGCGCTATGGGTGCCTTGCCGCTTCCAGCGATGAAGTCCCTCAATTCCACCCCCAAGGTGTGAAGCTTATGGACTCCCGTTTCCACAGACCTAGCACTTATCTGGACAGATCCCGCTAAGCTGTTCGTGGCTGCAGCTACTATGTAGAGGTCTTCGGGCTTTACTTCGCACTTCCTCGCTATATAAGAGATCACTTCCTCGGTTGGAAGCTCGCTAGCCTCGAGGACTAGCACTGCCACATCTGATCTCTCATCATAGCCCATCTCATCGTAGAGATCAGGGGGCTTTCGAGCTAGGATCCTAGCTGGACCCGATCCCATCGCGAAGTAGCTCCCCACCTTCACCTTCCAGCCGGCGAACTGGGATGCCATGAGGGCTTCCACCGGGTGATCCGTGTAGACCTCGACCTGAGGTAAGCTGAGCTCCCCATAGCTACCGTGAGAGATGGAGATCTGGGCGAGACCTCCCAGGGATATCCTAGCAACATATACCCCCGCTTCCATTCCTCCCGGAGCCCTGACCCCGGCATCTATTACCGTGGCTCCCCCTATCCTTCTCACCTCTATCCCCAGATCGTCCCTGCTCATCATCTCCCGGAATATCTCAGCTGCTATCTCGTTAATTGCCCTCAAGCTTACACCTCCGCTATGAGAAGTTCCCTGAGGAATGAGAGATCTGGATTATCTTCCGCCGATATGTAAAGCCTAGCCTTACCATCTACAACGGAATCTCCCTTGAATAGGAGGAACTCCTTCTCCAGCCTATATTCCTTGACCTTGGCCTTCCTCGTCACATCATCTATATAGAAGCTGGGAAGTACACCATCTATACTTCCTCCAACGACTATCTTCCCTCCCCTCGCTCTGGCTCCAACGAATCTTCCTGCATTACCCCCGATGAATATTGATCCACCGACCATGCTGGCCCCTATCAGGTGGGATGCGTTGCCCTCTACGATTATGGCGCCCGATTTCATTCCCGCCCCTATGTTCGAACCAGCATTCCCTCTAACAACTATCCTCCCTTTCCTCATCCCGTAGCCGGGCTTATCCCCTATGAAAGCAGCCCCTACAAAGTCTCCAGCTGATCCCTTGACCTCTATGTTTCCTCCTCTCATTCTAGCTCCGAGCCAGCTTCCTGCATCTCCTTCTATAACAATGTTTCCTCCTCTCATCCTATAACCAGCCAAGCTCCCTGCATTTCCCTCGACGACCAAGGTTCCCGCGGCCATCCTATATCCCAAGTACCTGATCCTCTCAGCATCCCTGATCCTTATCTCAATATCTTCAGGGCTTGGAGGCGCTTCCTTCGGCCCCTCTACCTCAAATAAATCACTCAGCTTCCTCCTGATACCACCCTCGTAAGCTATGAAGTTCCAAATTTTCTCCAAGGAGGAACCGGCGAACTTATCTGGCCTTAGGTATCTGCATTCCACGGGGACTCTGAAGGTCTCCTTCGGTCTCACATAGTAAACCACCATCTAGCTCACCACCTTCCCCTTCCTCAGCTCATTCTCTTCCACAATGTAGTTCTGGAGGGAAACAGAGTAGTACTTCGGGAACCTCTCCCTTACATCCCTCTCAACTTCCCTGAGGGTATCCTCAGGAGCCTTCGGGTCAACGTAGAAGGTTGTCCCATATAGCTCTCTCACAACTTCCCCGTCCCTTACTACTATTTCTCCATCCTTTATAGTGTATTTTGCCCTCGAAAGTGCCTTTATCAGGTATTCATAATCGCGATGAATGTCGATCTCATCCGGGTTGATATTGTAGATTGAGATATCAGCTTGGGCTCCCTCTCCAAGGTGGCCCTTGAACTTCATGCCGAGAAGCCTAGCGGGGGAAGCCCTGGTCATTATCATTACCTCATCAAGCGACAGCTCCCTTTCTATGGATGGGATGGATGTCCTTCCGAGAGCAGCCTGATTCAGATCCTTCATCACGTCCTCCCTGAATTTCTTGCTCATGAGAAGGGCTATTACCTCAGGATATTTCGTAAATGGACCAGCGTTAGGATGATCCGTCGTTATGTAGACCTTCCATGGATCCCTGACCAGCAGGGCTACCTCTAAGCCGATGCACCACTGCACGGTGTTCACGTAGTTCCTCTTCCTGTAGATGTAAGGCACTATGCCAGCCGATGTTTCCGCTTCAACATCAGCGAAGCTCCACTTCCCCTTACCTAGATGATAGAGGACGAATTCGAATGGGGCATCTGCTGTCATCGTGGTCGTTGGGCCGAAGATCAACTGACCTAAATCCACGGAGGAATCTGTCAACTCAACCCTCTTCGCTATCTCATCTCCCCCGCTTCCCAGGGTTATCCAGCTGTCCCCGGCATATCCGGTAAATTGAGCATGGGTAATATGCATGGCGGGTCTTTCTAATCCTCTAGAGTATTTATTCGCCAGTTCCATTGTTTTAAGGGTCGTCTCATAGTTCCCCGGATATCCCAGCCTGTTGCAATGTACGTGTATAGGATGAGGCATTTTCAGGTCCTCAACAGCCCTCCCCAACCCAAGCAATATATCCCTCGGGGCAATTCCATATTCTGGAAGCTCATAATCTACATCTATTCCCATTCCTCCACCATGCAGCCATGCCCAGTCAGCTCCAGGGTCAACTATCTTTATTCCGTAACCCTTAGTTGCTTTCAGGAGCCAAGAGACGTAAGCTTCTACGAGATCGAATCTTCCCTCCGTCAGGTAATCGAGGAGGATCCAGTTGGAATCAGCTATTATGTAGGTGAGCTTGTCTATTATGGGTATATCGTTCAGCTCCTCGTGCGTGTGCCTCGCCTCCAAGGGAGGACTTGCTGCCTCAGCTACAGTAGTGTATCCCATCCTCGCATAATCATAACCTATCCTGAAGACGTTCGGAACGCTCCTCCCAACCTGCGATCTCAGACCATTAGAAGCCGGCTTACATGTCCCCAAATGATCCTCAGGCCTTATCAGGCGACCCGCATTTACCTTGGGCCCGGCTATATGGGCATGTATGTCTATACCACCCGGGACCACTATCCCCCCATCCGCATCTATCACCTCAGCCCTCGAGGAGAGCTCACTAGGGTTGACGATAATCCCGTCCTTAACCGCTATATCCATCACATCACCGGATATTCCGTTAGCTGGATCGTAAACATGCCCGTTCCTTATCAGGATCTCACTCACGAATACCCCCTCCTTGCCTTTACCATATCGAGAAGCCTCCTCAAGATCTCTTCATCACATAGCACCCCGGGAGGTGGGGGAAATATGCTCCTTATCCTCAAGGGAACCTCGTCCAGTCGATAGACGGTGCCTCCACATTCAACCCCTACCATACCCGTCGGAATCACGACCTTCGATATCGCAGCAGTCAGGCTCCACTTAGGATCCATAGTTATGACAGGTATCCTTGAGAGGTGCTCCACCGCTCTCTTCGGGAGATGGGCTGCTGGGTCGCTAGCAACTATCAGAGCTGCATCTACCTCTCCTCTCATGAGGAGATCAGGTGATGTCGTCACGCCAGGTATCATCCTAGGGTATCCCCTGGAGAAGTCTATTCCAAATGGATAGCCCGTCGTCCATAGGAAGACGTTATCGCTTCCTGTCACGTTGTAATGCCCCCTCATGGGAATCAGGACAAATCTAGTCCACTCGTTCAAATCGTGTGCCAGCTTTATCAGCTCCTCTATGTTCCTGTGCTTAGCTCCCGTCATGGTTACCCCCATTCCCTCGAATATGACCCCATATCTAGCAGATCTCATCTCATCGGCCAGCCTGTAGATCGTATCAATGGGAACCCCTGCAACGCTCGGAAGCTCTATGTCTAGGTCCTTTACGGCCATCCTCAGCGCTGTTATGAGTTCGTAATCCTTACCAGGCTCCACCTTTACGAATTCATCAGCCAGCCTAGCTGCTGGCGTTTCCCTGACATCTATCACTACGACCTTTCTGTCCTTCCTCCCCTTCACCCACCTCCCCTTCGAGAAGATCCAGAGGGGGAAATGGTTCTGATGGGAAGCGGGTGGGTTTGATCCCCACATAACCACGTAATCGGCCTTATGCCTCACCACGCCTAAGGTACTCCTGGCTGTACCAACCTCTTGGGCTCCCAGAGCGGTCGGTCCGTGACATATGACTGAGGTGTTATCTATAACACCCCTCAAGATCTCAGCCAGCTCTACCCCCGTCCTTATCGCCTCATTAGCTGTGCTGGACCATCCGAAAAGCAGGGGATACTTTGATGAGGCGAGTATGTCAGCAGCGGCCTCCAATGCCTCCTCCAGTGGGACCTCCCTGAACCTCCCATCTTCCCTGATCAGGGGCCTCATTATCCTATGCCTATGATAATTCCTGAGCTTCGATACCGAATTTGCACATCCCCCAACTACCTTCCTTATCTCGTTACCTACAACCTCGAACTTCAGGTAATCACAGAGCTCACCACAGAAAGGGCATACCATGTTCTCATACGTTCTCTGGGGGCCCTCTACTAGTTTCACATCCTCCATCCACTCGGTTGGAACGCTCGCCCCGTAATGAGCTAGTATTTCGGGGAGACTAGTCGGTTCTCCCTCCGCTGGCCTAACCTCCACCCTCGTGTACTTGTAGTTTGGCATCCCCAAGCTCATTGTCCTGGGATCCACAACCATGTTTGCCCAGGGACCCATCGGGATATAGGCGTGCCCCCTCTCTACCTCCTTGCTTTTGAAGGCCTTCACCCTCACCACTCCCTCCTCGCTGATGACCTCCACCAAGGAACCATCAGATATGCCGATCTCCTTCATATCCTCCTCATTGAGCTCTATCCTAGCTACAGCGTCTGCATAGGAGGGGCTGAATTTACCCTCAGCTTCCATAGATATTCCCTGCTTTATCGTCCTCCCAGTATTGAGGAGGAGACTGAGGGATTGCTTGGCGATGATCATTTCTCCATTACCTCCTTAGCTGACTCCACAGCGTCCTGCAAGTTTATCTTGTGCTGACCCAGCCTTCCTCCGTAATTGCCGGCATCTATCTTCACCACGCCCGGGACCTTGGTTGCCCCCAAGATCGCGAAACCCACCGCTCTCTTCACATCATCCACAGTCAAACCGTTTATTACTATCTCGTAGACGCTCTTCACCTCTTGGGGAAGTGCGCTATCTTCTATACTCTCCCTCAGGGTCGGGCAGTATCTGTGGTTCGTCGTTGCCCCCAGCTTGGGATACTTCAGGGATCCTACCTTCGATCCTGATCTGACTATTCCTCCAGGAAATGGAAGGATAACGTTTCTGGCATTCCTCCTTACCTCCCTTACCGCGTTCTCAGCTGCTTTCAGAGCAGTTTCTTGGTTCTTAGCGAGAATGAGTATGTTACCACCAGCTACCCCCTTCAGGACACCAAAAGAGTTCTCTATGAGGAACTCACCTTCCATTACCGGTATTCTCCACATATCACGCCCATAGATTTTTTCTCTCCTCTCAAATCCATCTCCAAACTTAGAAAGGGCTGATCCGACCAGTAGCTTCCTCTTCACCTTAGGAAGGCCATCGAAAGCTGACGTCGTCGGGCATGTCAGGATCGCCTGCCCCACCCTCATTATCGTGTGGAGCTTCAGGGAAGGCAAGTCCCTATCATATATGTGTATCAAGGCACCAACTCTTCCATCGGGCGTACTTTTAGGAGATATGAGGCTCTCCAATCCAGATTCTCCGGGACACATTATGACAGATGTCCCCAAGCCAGTAGATACCCTAGCAGCTATGAGGGCCCATCTCGAATCCTTAGCAGTTATGAGAACACGGGTAGCATACAGGGAAAAGGCTTCACAGTAAGTATCCTCCACAGGAACCCCATTTACATTCAAAGGATACACCACTCATCTTTTCCAATAGTTAGATTAATCTTTTTCCTTTAGACTATCCTCTATCCCCTCCTTCTGAGATTCACTGTTTTACCTAGCGCTGCTGGATAAGAGATCCTTCTCGACCTGAAATCTTCTCTTCAAGTGAAATGGTTGAGAAAGGACTCCCCTTACAAATAGCGAGAGGAAAGAGAAGGTATATGAGATGTGGTTTAAAGTCCCCCAATCGCTCCTGTGCATACTTCGACTATCATGTGCCCGCTTCGTCGGTCAGATCCTGTCAATTCGATCCTAACAGTCCCCTTGCCAGGGACCCCAGCTCTCCTTCATCGCCCGAGAGTCTCTTCACCTAACAAATCCCGGGAAGGACACGGCCTTCAATACAACCTCACTCCAATGAGGGAAAGATATAATGCAGGCGTCTCTCAGGGTAGACACCTCGCTAACGTCCATCGTTAGCGTTCACAGAATTGCGCGTGACCTTCGTGAACTACTCGGAGAGGATAGCTACTCTCTCCGATTTCAGCTTCCTCTCCAATCCATGCATGTCCAGTATCATGACAGAATGTTGGAGGGCCTTCCTCCAGGATGGTTTCCTTATCATCTCTTCAAACTCCTCTGGGGTCCAGCATATGGGACTCAGGTTACCGAAGGGATCCCCGATCATCAAACATCTCTCTATGAACCTCACTTCCCTGAAGCTCTCTGATATTATGATAACATCGATATCGCTCCACAGGTTGTAGTCTCCTCTGGCGAACGAGCCAAAGAGTATAAATGATACCCTGCCTAAGTCTTTCCTGAGCCTTCTCGCGTAAACTCTGAGTTTCTTTATGATCTCCTTCCTAGTCCTCACCCTCTCCTTCAATATATCTCCCAATGTTAAATCGTCAGACATCTCTCCACCCAGTCAATGATCTTCTCAGCACACTCCTTAGCCCTTAATGCATCCCTTTTAGTAAAGTGATTAGCTGGAGAGCCTTCCGGAAAAGCATCAGGGTATCTCGGGGGTATGTAGAGCTTATCCAAGTAGGAGACGCAATCCTCGATCTCCTCATTACCCCCGCAAATCTCCGAGACCTGCCTATAGAAGAGGAGTATGTTATGGCCGAACGCTTGCCTGCCTAGTCCCCTCAGCAGGGCCTTTAGGGCAAATTCGCAGGCCTGTTGTGATTTAAAGCAGGCCCAGTCGTATCCTTCCACTTCCAAGTCGGCCTGCACAAGCCTTAGAGTATGCTTGGCCTGCTTCATCCATCTATCAAATTCATCAGAGTCGATCCTAGATTTCAAGGGGATCATTGCATATTACATGGTCTCATTTAAATCGTTTAGCCCTAATCATTTTCGGAATTTACCTTGATTCGAGCCAAAGGTTACCTAAAGATCGA
>JAOZGJ010000019.1 GCA_027491785.1 Thermoproteota archaeon
CTATCTAATCTTCTTGAATAGTATTATCCTATCTGCGGAGTAACCTTTTCTGATATACCAAGTTAAAGCAACCTTATTTCTTATACTGGCCGAGAGCATCACCCCATATGCTCCCCATTCCTTGCAAGCCTTCTCAACGAGGTCAAGCAGCCTGCTTCCCACGCCACCACCTCTGAACTCCTTCTTCACCTCTATATCGTACAGGTATGCTACCGGGACATAGTTAACGGTATCCGTCTTCAATCCGACCCATGCCAGTCCTACTATCTCATCCTCGTCGTTAACTGCCACGAATATCCTGTTATCCAAGTTAGACTTCAGCAAGTCAGAAACGATCTCCCTATGCATCTTCCTGTATTCCTCATAGCTCATCTCGCTCTTTATGACATCATCCACGAACTCCCAGCTTATGGGGGCATCAAATTCGATATATTCATCGAACTCTTCAGGTGAAAGCTCTCTGAATCTTATGTTCAGGGTCTGAAAGGATCTTCCTGAATTATCTCCCATTTCCCATCCCTCAAGATGGAGTATCCCTTCGTGTATTCCTCTAGAATGGAGAGAACCCTCTCCCTCATCTCCCAAACTGGTATGTGATCTGGATTTGAGGATACATCATCGAAGTGAATTGTCTCTACATGGGGATGGGGTGCTGCTCTGGGAAGCTTCTTACCGGTTCTCTCCTCTATCAGATAGAGAGAATGCTCTAACTCATCTTCATCAAGTCTGTACTGCCCTTTAATCACTCTATCTATGAGGAAATCAATCTGCAGATCGTACCCTAGAAGGGAAGGATCTATTCCATTGGCTAGGAGGAAGAGCTGAATGCCAGTGCATTTATAACATCTGCCGCATGGATAGAAGCCCCCATTCCTAATTATGGGCGAATGACAGCTCATCTGAAGTTTCATCATCTCAGGATATCTCTTATAGAGGATCCTCTCAACCACCAAACCAGAGATCGACCTGATTGGGGACCACTGCTTTATCTCCAGACCCCTATCCTTGTACCACGTGGTCATGTACTTTTCGAAGTGCTGCGATTGATCGTAGGTGGCATTATAGTGTTGAATGCCCTTGAATTCGAATGACGCAGATGAGGGATCGTCGAACTCATTTCCGAAAATTATGTTTCCTATATTATATTTCATCGCAAGGGGCAGGAAAGCAAAAGCGTAGTGCTGAAACCAGAATAGCCTCACAGGATAAACTTCCTTGGATCTCCTGAGGAAATTGGGGACCACTATCCTCATGTTTCTCTCTATGAAAGTGAACAGCCTGTCTATATTGCTCCAGACCCTCCTCGTCCGGGGTATATTCTCTTGGAAGTACCTATAGGCTTTTAAGGCGACTAACCAGTGTCTTCCAGCTTCATTTAAGAAGAAAGGATAGGTAGAGCAGCCTATCTCATTGAGAAGGGAGTAAGAGAGGAGGCTGTCCTTTCCTCCCGAGACCATGACGCCACAAGACCACTCATCAGAGATCCCTTCAAGATCGGTTGAATTCCTCGTTTTAACGTCTAAATCTGCCCTAGGGACTGCATCCTCGGGGACGATCTCGCTAGGATCAGGGACGAACTCCTCCCTTATGAGCCCCGTCCTGTTCACGATCCTGTTAACGAATATATCCTTCGCTACTATTTCGCTCATGTCTACGAAAAATTTTAGGTCTAATTCATTTATAGGAAATTCTATCCCTATCTCATCCGCGAAGAGTGTGTAATTTATAGCTGGTACTAGGCTTATCAGCGCTCCTACCTCATCTATCCCCTTGACGTCTTTAATATCCTCCGGATATGCCTGCCTGAGCTGATACTCCCTCTTTACCCCGTCCAGCTCTATGGAGTAAGTGGCAGAGATGCTCCTATCTCCTATCTTCAGGTCCTTTATCGTTATCCTGTCGAAACACTTTAGATCTCTCAAGAATTATCCCTCTCTATCCTACCCTGCAAGATCTCCTTAACTAATCTCGCGAGAGATCCCATTCCCTGCTTTAGGGGAGCGAACGTGGGAATTCCAAAGGCATTTTCGGTTTCCCTTATGTAAGACTCCACTTCCTCTTCATTCATCCCCTCCGTGTTTATGGTTATGGCAAATGGTTTCTTTCCACTGATCAATTCTATCAGCTTCACGTATTTCTCAAGGGGCGGAAGCGGGTATTCGGGAAAGTCCTCTAGATGCTTTCTCCTTGGTGCATGCTGGAGTATTACAACCTCTGGCGATAGTAGATTGAGTATTTCATAGCTCCCCGGGAAGACTGGATGTAACAGAGATCCCTGCCCAGGGACGATTATAACATCAGGTTTCTCGTCACAGTAAGCCCTCCAGATCTCATGTTCAAGCCCTCCCGGTATGAAATCGTTGATCATAGCATCCAGCACAATCCCGTACTTCGCGCCCTGCATCCATGCCGTCTGTCCCGTACCCACGAATGTGGTCTTCACACCCAAATTGTTTAACTCGTCCACCAGCATCCAGGCAGTCGTTCTCTTTCCAATGCAGGAGTCAGTTCCCAGCACAACTACCTTTAAGGACTTCACATCCCTTATCTTACCGCTGTAGAATATCTTCATGCCTTGATACATCTTCCTCACATCGATGATCCTAACTCCCTTCCTCTCTGCAATCTCAGAGAACTCTGGATCGTCGCTGAGGAATTCGTGGAGCCCCGAGATGACGTTAAGACCCCTCTCCAATGCTTCCTTTATAGTTTCCCTGTATGATGACGGGAGCCTCCCGCCCGAGGTGGCCACCCCTATGATCAGATTGGCTGTACTTGGGTTCTCTCTCAGCGCCTCATAGAGATCCCTGTATATCTTGATGCCCCTTCTCACACCATCTAAAACCTCTCCCGCATCCCTTTCCGCTAGCTCACTGTCGATCACTCCCACTATCCTGTATCGAAGCGATTTCCTCACTAGACCATGGGCGGTTTTTCCGTCCGAGCTAAGGTACCTCCCATCCGCCAGTATTACGGCATCTTCCATTCGACATTCCTCCCAGTCACGACAGCCACACAAGGCCCGGACACATTTTCATCGCTCTCAAGGAACCTCAGGAGAGCACCTAAAGATGAGGCCGAGGCTGGTAAAGCCGGAATTCCCTCCATTTCAAGCAAAATTTTCGAGAATGAAATGAGGTCTTCATCAGTGAATTCATAGATCCTGCCTCCGGTTGATAAAATAGCTTCAAGAGCTCTTTCCCCATCGAAGGATTTAATCGAGACCAAAGGCTCATTCACTTCGGTCTCTCGTACACTTGATATGCCGTAGTCGATGAGCTTATCCCTGCCGTATCTCAGGGAGAACGCTACTTGATTCCCGTACGCGGTGGTTGCGCCAATCATCTTAGGAACTTCATCGATGAGCCCGCTCGCCTTGAGCCTGAGGAAGCCGAGATATATACCTGAGAGGGTTGTTCCGTTTCCTAGGGGAACCGACACGACGTTAGGTGCCTTACCTAGGGAACTGTACATCTCGCTGGAGAGTTCAGAGAAGGCCTCTATCGCTACCTCCTCATTAGCACCGCCAGGATTTGCGTCATACCATCCTTCATCGAATGCCGCGAGAATGCTCCTCTCCACCGCTTCCTCATAACTTCCATCCACTTTAACGACATTAGCTCCGTAATGGAGCATCTCCGGGATCCTGCTACCGCTGTACCTGCTGGGTATGAATATCACGGCTTTTATCCCGGCCAATCTGGAAAAATAAGCCACGGATACGCCGTAGTTACCACAGGTTCCCACCGTTACGGTATCGTACCCCTGAGATAGGGCCTTCAATATATGTCTGTAGGCAGCTCTATCCTTCTGGGTACCGGTTGGGTTGCTGCCCTCCCACTTGATATATAGTCCTTCACAACCCAATGCGGTCTCTATGGCCTCTGCTCTAAAAAACACTTTGGGAAATTCGAACTCACTAATTAGAAGTCCATATCCTGGAGGCATCTCATTAATCTATCCACGAACTATCTCCCTTGAATAAAAAACTACTTAAACATCGATTGTACTATAAGAGAGCGGAATACTGCGGATCTGGTAGGAGGTTTAAATCCTTATGGATATATGCTCTCCATATAGGGAGCCGTGGGTAGGTTGCAGGCGCGATGTCTAAGACAACGAAGATGGAATCTCCTTACATATCCGTGAGGCTTTTGAGCTCTCTAAAAGGTTTTTTTACGTTGAAAGAGTTAGAAGAAATGCTAGAAATACCATATCAAGTTATCTGGAGGTATATAAATCTTAAGAGCACGCCGGAGAGGACTACAGCCAGGAAGATAATTGGGAAGATCGAAGAACTAGACCTCATAGACAGGACCTTGGAAAGGAACCTCATCGTGAATTCCCATGGCTATATTGAGACTTGGAGATTCCTGAACAGCTTTAATTTCCTAGAGCTAATGGGATATCAGGTGGCAAAATTCGTTGGGGAAGAAGAGATAAACACGATCGTATCTTACCCACCATCAGCATCTTCCTTAGCAGTGATCTCCTCGGACTGGCTCAAATCAAAGGCATGC
>JAOZGJ010000028.1 GCA_027491785.1 Thermoproteota archaeon
TTGAGAAGACCATCACTGGCTCATACGTATTAGTGAATCTGTCCTTCACGGAGGATGGCATGTGATTGGGTTTGTACCATATTATGATGTCTAAGAGGTTCCAGCCGTCCTTGATCATATGGTAGGCCAGCCTATAGGGTATTTGAAGGAGATGAGATTTTCCATACCTGTTGAGGTATTTATCACCGATATTCAGGAAGAATACACCATCTTCCTTCAGCTTCTCCTTGAGCTTCGAGAATATCTTAACTAACCTACCGATATATTCCTCTGGCGTGCTCTCCTGCCCAATTTGTGTGGGGAAGCCATAATCCCTCTGCTTCCAATATGGGGGCGATGTAATGGCGACGGCTACAGACGAGTTCTCGAGCCAGTCGAGGGCGGCGTATACATCACCATGAAGTATGACGTCTTCCATACATGTTCCCCATGACCGATGTTACTGGCATGTTAACTCAGATATCTGACGGAGAGAAATAATTTAGTTTAAGGTACCTCCACCTACATATCTGTATATTGGAGGGCTCTTAATGAGTGTGCTGATTGGAAGGATTTGTTGTGGACCTTTTCGCAGCCTGAGTTATCTGCTTACCGGTGACGAGGGAGGAGCCATCCTTATTGATGCCGGACCTCCTCTAGACGACCTTTCCAGGCTATTAGATGACTTAAATGCTGATTTAGAGCTAGTGCTCATAACTCACACTCATTATGACCACTTAATGAACGTCAGTAAGGTAGTTAAGCTCACAGGCGCCAGGGCCCTAGCGCATCCAGCCGATATCGAAATGATGGGTAAATACTGGCTTGAAAGCCTAGGAAGCCCTCCAGACCTAGAGCCCCTAACTAGTCCCGAGATAATCGTTGGTGATATTGAAATAGAGGTATTACACACACCAGGCCATACCCCAGGGAGTGTCTGCTATTTCTTAAAGGGATTGAAAGTCCTGTTCACAGGTGACACCCTTTTCTCGGGTGGTGTTGGGAGGACTGACTTACCTGGAGGCGATAGTGAGACGCTAAGACGGAGCCTGCGTAAGATATTTGAGCTTGGAGATGAGGTCCTAGTTCTTCCAGGACATGGGAGCGAAACTACAGTAGGTAATGAGAGAAAGAACCTTGGGGGACTGCTCGGCACGGATAATGAGGACTGAACAGATCAATGTGGCCGCAGACATATATTGGGGTAGGAGAACCCTGAACTCATAGAGAATAGTATATCCAACCATAGCTGGGGTCTCTGGAGTTGTCCAGAGGCTCCTAATTAGGACGATCTCGGAGTCCAGCCATGAATACTTCAATCGCGTGAGAAAGCGGTACATGGAGCTCAGGGATGAAATAGTAAGCGAGGCAAAGGAGCATGATATTCTCCTCGTAGAGCCCCCAAAGAGCGTTCTATCTCTACGTTAAGCACTTATAAGTTAGCCATGGAGGAGTTCTTGCTAAAGCACTCTTAAACAGGTCTGATTGCATTATTAGAATAGTTCTTGGAGCTACATTCAGGGGTGAGAGGGGGTGGTTTAGGGGTAAGCTACAGCAAACTATCTGATGGCCCCTCTCTTTAGGGCGACAGGCGAAGAAGCTGATAAAATAGGGAGATAGGATCTCCTACACATATCGTGATGAGATACCCCAGGAGAATGAAGGGAATCATAGGATACGTGGGGGCAATCCACTTATCCTCTGGAGGCTCTAACTCAGAGATGGGTGAAAGAGCTGCTCTTAATAAGAATTTCCTTCTCCCATCTATCTCAGTTTCTGCAATTGAGGCTCCATAGGAGAGAGCCTTTGAGTAGGGCGATAATAGGATTATAGCTAACAGCTTCCTCCAAATTGGTTCGTCGAACCCTTTGAGAAGTTCTGGCCTCTTAATCACTCTAAATATGTTAATTAAAGCCTGCAGGGGGATCACTAGGACCATTAAGATCTTAGAATAGATGTATGTGGAAAACGGAGGTGGGAGAAAGCCTGGAGGCCAACTGCTAAGCACTGAGAGGGAGACGAAAGCTAGGAGATCAGCTTCTCCTGAAGAGGATAAGACCCACTCCATCAGCAGGAGAGCAATTAAAATAAGGAGAAAAAGAAGGTAATTCCCTAAGTATGATATTGTGCTATCTAGATAGAAGATTCTCAAGAGAAGCCCAACAATACCCATAAAAACCCAGATTTCGTCTGGTATAAGCCTATACCTGAGATCATAGTAAGAGGCTACCGAGAGGGATATTATAGCTACTAGAACCTCTAGCAACCCCCAGCACCCAAAAGTATTTTAACTCCAAAGCTTAATTCAGCAGGGGGATGATTCCTACTCCCGGCTCTGAATGATGATGAGACCGGCATTAGGAGACCCCTATCCACCTCCAATTGGTGGGAAAAGTGAGTATTCTTCCCCATCATGTACTATGTCATCCATTTTAGGCCATCTTCCTCCTCTCATTAGTACGAAAGTTCTATCCCTCTCCACCCTACTCACTAACTTACCTCTCAGTTTTTCGAACTTATTTTCCAGGGCTAATAGCATCCCTCTTACTGTAGTGCCATCAGGAAGCTCTAGTTCTACTTGTTTCCGGCCAGCAAGCTCTCTATAGATGGCGAAGAGTTTGACCTTTACCTTGGGCATATGATATAGGGAGGGGAAGAAGTAAATAACGATCACTCTAGTTCAGGGGTAACTAGAACGTTGAGCATGACCACGACAGCATAAATTTGCTGTGACGTTAGATGCAGCTAGAATACTAAAGTGAAAATATTTTCCTGATAAAAATTATATTAAATACCTGCCGCAATCAGATTAGGTGGTATTTTTTGCCTAAAGGAGGGTATATGGGTAAGTTTGCGAGGGTCAACCTCACCGATGGAAAGGTTGAGGTGGGAAACACATTCGAATATCTACCTGAGGAGGTATTGAGGCAGTGGATTGGAGGCAGGGGCTTAGGAGTATACCTCATGCTTAAGGAGGTCAATCCCAAGGTAGATCCCTTAGGGCCGGAGAACAAGGCTTTCGTCCTAACCGGGCCGGTTACTGGAGTAGCTGCTGGCTTGGAAGCTGGGAGATGGGTCAGTGTAACGAAGTCCCCTCTAACCAACACCGTTCACGACTCCCAATCCGGCGGACACTTTGGCCCCTACATGAAGTTCGCGGGCTTCGACTTCGTCATCCTAGAGGGGGCCTCTGAGGAACCCGTATACCTGGTCCTCGAAGATGAGAAAGCCGAACTTAAGGATGCTAAGGATCTATGGGGGAAGGACGTACATCATACGACAAGGATTCTAGAGGAGAGGCATGGTAAGAACGCAAAGGTTGCAGCAATAGGTCCAGCAGGAGAGAAACTTTCCCTTCTTGCAGCGATAATTAACGATATGGGGAGAGCTGCTGGTAGGGGCGGGCATGGCGCGGTTTGGGGTTCTAAGAAGTTAAAGGCTATCGTAGCCGTTGGGAGCAAGAAGGTCCCAATAGGAGATGAGGACTCGTTCCAGGAGGTGTTGAGGGACGCTGTTGACAAGAAAAAAGCAAGTGGAGTGACTAATGAGAGCTTACCTAACTATGGTACTGCGGTGCTCGTGAATATAATAAATCAGGCAGGCATATTCCCGACTAAGAACTTCCAGGAGTCCGTGTTTGAGGAAGCGGAGAACATCAGTGGAGAGAAAATCGCTGCAGACATTCTATTGAGAAAGCAACCATGCTGGGGTTGTATAATAGCCTGTGGTAGGTATACGAGGATCAAGAATCCTCCGTTCCAGGGAGAAGGTGACGGTCCTGAATATGAGACTGTCTGGGCCCTAGGCGCCAACACCGGAGTCGGGAACCTAGATGCCGTGACGAAGTCGAACTTCCTATGCAATGAACTGGGGATGGATACCATAGAGACCGGAAATGCTATAGCAGTAGCTATGGAGCTATATGAGAAGGGCAAGATACCAAAGGAGGTGCTAGATGGGGTAGAGCTAAACTTTGGAAACGCTGGAGCATTAGTGGAGATGACATGGCGCGCCGCCTACAGGAGTGGTATCGGTGATGACATATCCTTGGGAGGCTATAGGTTAGCTAAGAAGTACGGAATGCCTGAGATCTCGATGCAAGTAAGAGGGCAATCTCTACCTGCATATGATCCAAGAGGTGTACAGGGGCACGCCCTAGGATATGCCACGAGCAACAGAGGCGGTTGTCACCTGAGGGCATATCTGATCTCACCCGAGATACTTGGCGTGCCGGAGAAGTTAGATCCGTACACCACTAAGGGAAAAGCCTCCGTCCTTAAGGAGTTCCAGGATGTGTTCGCAGCCCTAGATAGCATGGTAGTTTGCAAGTTCGTGACCTTTGCCTACTGGGACAAGGAACTCACAGCTCAGGTCAATGCTGTTACCGGCTGGGATATGAGCGTAGAGGAGTTTAGGCTTGTTGGAGAGAGAATATACAACGCCGAGAGGGCCTTCAATGCAATGGCATTTGGCGATGGGGAGGAGTATGATACCCTACCTGATAGGCTTACTAAAGAACCCATACCAAGCGGACCATCTAAGGGATATGTGGCCAAGATAGGTGAGATGCTTCCAGAATACTATAGGCTCAGGGGCTGGGTTAGAGGTAGACCCACAAGAGCAACGCTGGAAAGGCTCGGGTTAAAGGAAGTAGCGGACAAAATGGAGCAGATGGGGGTTCTACCCGAATAATCTCTTCTTTTTCTTATAGAACTTATCACTATCTATTGTTTGGTCTCTACTAATGTATTGCATACTATTATGTGAACTAGTTAGATGAATTTTCCGAGTATAAGTCTTTTAGCAGGCCCCCAGCCCCGAATAGACCCAATGGAAGTAGGATTAGTGCAATTATCACGGTTACCCCAGTTGGTACTATTATCAGGAAACTACCTATTATTGTCAATAATCCGTAAGTCCTTAACTTGCTACTTCCTTTTAGGGATGCCAACTCAATAATCGATATAGAAAGTAGAATCAAGTAAATGGCCTTGAGCGCGAGAGCTAGAATATTCAGTCCTGGGAGGTAGCTTATAGAGAGTAGAAGCGAGGCTTCTCCCCCTAGGAGCATGACCGCTAAGAGCATAGAAATGAGCCTTAATCTGGCATTTTCTTCCCTCTTTGCTAGAATCCAGAGGAAAACCGTCGTATAAAGCGCGGAGAATAGATAGTATACCTCTATTATCACCAGAACTGAGAGATTTATTAAAAGAACTGCGATGAGGATAAATACCGTGTAGAAGCCCATTAGAGTAAGGCCTTCAGCAAACCTCGCCCCTGGGTATTTAACTATCAAGGAGATCACCGCCTAGGGAATGAGTAGGAACAATAATAGTTTCGCGCAGTAACGGTTCACTTGATTATGTTTAGTCTTTCCATAACTTTCCGTAACTAGATTGAGATGTCCGAGCTTTTCCTAATAATCTAGAATCTCCTAGCATTTTCAGCTATTCTCCCTAATGGGTTTCTACACCCTGATATAAGGGGGGTGGTGTCTCAGGACAGCTATTCCTCCTTCGATGTAAGGAAGCTTCCAAGGAGTATAGCGATTATTAGGAGTAGAGATACCCATGATGGTATATCAATTCCGAAGGCTGTCAGTATGAAGGCAACTCCTAGGTAGAAGAGGTATATAGCGAGCCCCCTCCCTAGGGTCTTAAGCTTCTTAACGCCATGTTCAAGCAGGAAATAGAGAGATCTCAAGCCGAGAATAGCCATTATATTTGAAGTATATGCAGTGAAGAATTCCTTGGTTATCGCTAGCACAGCAGGAACAGAGTCGAATGCAAACATTATATCCGTGGTCTCTATGGCGAGGAGCACTAGGAAGAGTGGGGTAAAATATAGGGTGTTGTTTCTCCTCACTACAAAACTTCCCCGTTCGTCATACTCCGGAAGTATGGGAAGGAACTTCTTAGCCAACTGAACTATCTTATTCTTGCTAGGATCTACGCTCTCAGCCCCACCCTTAGCCATTTTGTATCCTGAGTAGATTAACACAGCCCCGAAGACATATGTCATCCAATGAAACCTTTCCAGCAAAGCAACGCCTATAAATATGAAGAGAGCTCTGAAGATCGCCGCGAAGATTATCCCCAGAAATAAGACGAAAGGTCTACTCCTATAGGGGACTGCGAAGTATGTGAATATAGCTAGGAAGACGAATATATTATCCATTGATAGCATATACTCGGTAATATATCCTGTTATATACTTCACGAACTCTTCTGTCCCGTATATGCGGAACACATAGGCTGAGAAGCTCAATCCAACGGCAATCCATATTGAAACCCATTTAAGACTGTCCTTAAAGGACATTTCAGTTCGCTTATAATGTCTTAAGTCGATTATTAGGAAAACAGCGATTAAGATATGAAATGCTATCCAAAATAGCGGGGAAGTTACTTCCATTGTATCACGGGACCCAAATAGGGGTTTTTGATAAAAATTTAATCGTGAAAAGCGGGGCGGGCGTAGTGGGTGGGTACAGGAGTAGATTCTGGTTAAATAGCAATAGACCTCGCAGATTTCTCTCAAGAGATACTAAGAGTCACGGGGGTGTGTAATCTCCATAGAGCTGCCTTAACTATCTGAGATTGTTATCTAAGATTGAGCAGACTATAGAACCAACCCTAACGAGGAAAAAAGACTCTTAAGTCTCTTTATTTCGTTAAGAAACCTCAGGCCATCCTTAGTTATACAGAGACCACCCTCCTTTACTGTAACTAGGTTCTTCTCCTCTAAAATCTTCAGATATTGGGTGAGTCTTGAGTATGGGACATTTGCCTCCTGCCCCAACCTTGTAGGGGCTATTCCAGGGTTTCTGGAGATAGCTTCTAACATATCAGCGATTATTGCAGCCTGAGATCTATATTTCCTCCTCAACCCGACTCGCCCTCAACACCTGAATTAGAGGAACAAGGGACAATGGGCGGATTATCTCTCCAAGCACTAGGAGCCAAGGCTTGGCAAACAGAACGGATAACGTTGTCAATAGATGGGAGATCGCTAGACCTGCGTAGGAGTACTTAGCGCTGTAGGAGGCCCTGTGCCATGATACGAATAATATATATAGCATTATCAGAGAAGGGAGAGGTGGCAATAGGAAGGCTATCGTATGGAGCTTGTTCTTCCAAGTCATCCTGTAGGCGTATATTAAGTAGCTCATTGTATAGAGAGATTGTACCAGCATGAAAAGTCTATTTTTCACTAGCTCAGGCATCCATATCCTAGGAGGGGCTCTAGGAGGAGAGGAGAGCATTAGCACCAGGGTTATAGACGCTAGGAATGCTATGGACATCACAGCAAAGGATATACAAGAGAGGTACATACCTCGAAATCCTAGCTTCCTAGCCCTATAAGAGAGGTAGGAGAGGTAGAGGGATAGTACTGCTGCAATGATATTTAGCGGTATTATTACCACTGCGAGAGATGGAGGGATTGCTTCCATTGCGATCATCTCTCAATATTCAATGGACCATTTGTCCATATCGAATTTCATATTGGAGCAGGGTACTTATAATGGTGGTGAGATGAGAAGAAGAGAATACTGGGAGATCGTTAGATTCATCATAGTACTTATCCTTGCATTCATAATAGCTACTTTCCCGTTTTGGTACCCCAAGGATGAGAAAGCATACAAAGGAAGCAATGATCTCGGATACAAAAACAGGTACAGGAAGGGCAGATACCCTTACACCCTGAGCAGTCCTGATTCAAGGGTATATTCCGAGCTGGCTGAGGAAATAGAATACAGTCAGGGAGACAAGGAAAAATGGTATAGAGTACCAATGGAACTTCCTAAGGTCTATCTTAGCTAGTCTGAGTGTGATAAGATTGGCCATAGATCCCACTACGAGGCCAGATCCGCCTAAATTCACCCCGACAGCTAATGCTTTCCAATTACTAGTATGCGCTAACAGGGTTATGGTAGTCGGCACATTACTCATCACCTGACTTAGTAGAGAGGAGATCAGGATAACATTACCCCCTGCCCTCATTGTAGGGAGAATGCCATAATGGTTTATGAGATAGGATATCTCAGAGAAATCCATGAAGATGAGGCAGAAAATTAGGATTAACGGGTAGTCCAACTTAAGTAGAAGTTTTCTCCTCATAAGGAGGGCTGCCAAGACCGTTAGGGTAACTCCCAATACTTCAGCACTATATTGA
The DNA here is from genome assembly GCA_027491785.1 of Thermoproteota archaeon. GTDB lineage: Archaea > Korarchaeota > Korarchaeia > Korarchaeales > Korarchaeaceae > Korarchaeum. Next base: position 8,152 of record JAOZGJ010000028.1, read on the forward strand.
GCAAGCATTACATTAACGACGAGAAGTAAGATGGAAGTAAGCATTAGCTTATAGTCTAGAGCTATTGGAGGCATCTTTACCCTATTTATGCGAAAAGATTTTCCCAGATAGACATATGTAGTGATTAAGAGGAACCCTGTAGATAAGAGAAAGAATGGGAACATTGCTGTAATGAACTCGGTGAAGGAGAGGTGGAAGTGATTCCAGATTATGATATTCTGTGGGTTACCGATTGGAGTAAGTGCCGATCCTATGTTGACGGCTACCGTTAGTATGATGGCTAGATCTGAGAGGTCCGTCTTAGCCACTCTACTGAGAGTTACAATTAGTGGGATTACGAAGAATAAGGCTGTGTCGTTCATGAGTACAGCTGCAGCCATCTCGGAGACCATAAGTAAGAGGAGAAGCATCTTCCATCCTGATAGGGAAATTATCCTTCCTGAGATCCTAGAGAATGCCCCTGAAGACTCCAATAGTTTTGAAATAAGCATAAACGAGATGATGAGCGAGATAGCCTCTACATTAATATAGCTGGGCGATCTGAGGGGAAACCCTATGTCGGCTATGGAGAGTAGCGCATATAAGGTAACTAGTACTAAAAGAATCTTTTCCTCCTTCAGAAAATAATATAGAGTGTAAATTAGCCTAAAGGACGTATCTCCTTACCTCCTCTGTCAAGCCATAGTCAGGTACTATTTCGCTGCCCTCAGAGGAGACCTTAACGTGTGCTACTATGTAGGGACCCCAGGCTAAGGGGACAACCCACGCTCTCTCTGGCTCCCTATATTCCGCCCCTTCTAGGACTTTGAGTTCTCTGACAATACCGTCCATTACATTAGCTACCTCTTCTCGGCTTATTGACTCCTTAAATGCCCTTACGGGGCGACCCTTGGGAGAAGGCTCCATCGCCACTGGATCGAAGTGGATCCTATCTAAGGCATAGCTCTGATACATTAGAGGTACGTCAACATGTAACTCTCCCCCTGGTCCTCTAACTATTAGAGCAGGACCAGGCGACAGGAAAGGAACTGCCTCTTTAACGGTATTTATTGCCCTAAGGGCGCTTTCCTTATCTATGGGAGCAGATCCGGGCGAATGTCTTATGGGTGGAGGGACCATCACGGTCCTGTGCAGTGACTTCTATTAACCCTTTAGTACCAGTCCACTATAGTTTTAGAGGAGGTTTTAGAGCGGACAATTCGTCCATACCGCTAATATAATTGATCAGACTATATAGAGACGGTAGATTCTTGGATGGGAGGTGAGAATATGAGTTTTAACGAAATTAAGTTGAAGATAAGATCCATAGTTAGTATTTCTCAGCTTATCATGGGAATCTTCCTACTCCTAAGTGGCATAATGCTCTACATAGCGCCTACAGGGAGGGGTAGCTCTGAAGCTGTACTCTTATTCATGACTAAAGCTGACTGGAAATATTGGCACACAATAATAGGTTTCATAATGGCAGGCTCAGCCCTGATACACGTGGATCTCAACTTCAACGCACTAAAAGTACTCACCAAGAGGATATTGTGGTGATTACCTGAAAGAAATCGACAAGATTTCTTTCCCATATCTCTTTTAGAGTTCGAGTAGGGCCAGCTTTACCGGTCTAACTGCAATAGGCCTTTATTTGGGCCCAGTAATGTGGGAAGCTAACATACCCTACATGTATTACTCACGGAAGTAATAGTCGCTCGTTGCCATCTCTATTGGCTTTAATTACTGAGTTAGCTATGTGGAGCTGCCTAATTCAAGAATTTCGCTAGTGAAGCCTATCTACCGTTGTTAAGGTGTAATTAGGCAAACCTAACGTTTATTTAAGCATCTTACTCCATACAACGATAACCAATAATGTCCGCACCTAGAGCAAAGGGGTTTATGATCTCAGACTATATAAGAGTTGAGAGGCTCCCCGGCTTCTCTTGTACTATGTGTGGGGAGTGCTGCAGGGATAGGGTTATCCCTCTCTATGAGGAAGATTTAAAGAGGCTCTCGGATCTCAAGGATTTCTATGAGCCCACTACAGAACTTGAGAGATATTTTACTGGCGCTCTTTATAAGATGAAGCTGAGAGAAGATGGCTCCTGCTTCTTCTTAGACCCTGCCAACAAGTGCAGGATCTACGACAGGAGGCCAAATACTTGCAGGAGATATCCCTTCATAGTCTCAGATGAATTCCTGCTCGTCTCTATATCCTGCCCTGGACTAGTATGGGATGAGGAAAGTGATCCTGAGCAATATAAAGCTCCCTCAAAGGAGATATCTAGAGCTATAGGGAAGGTCCTCGGTATACTGGAGGGTAATGGTCTCCATGACTAGAGGGCTTTAAGGGTATGACAATGTAGTTGTTCAGGGGCAGGGAAGTCTATGAGAAAGTCGGAGATAGTCGCAATATCGTCGATCATGATATCACTACTAATAGTCGCCATAAAGTCCATCACAGCACTAATTACAGGAAGTATAATAGTCCTAGCTGAGGTAATCGACTCCCTCGGGGATGTACTAACCTCGAGTATCACTTGGGTTGGTATAAGAATATCGAGTAGACCCCCAGATGCTGATCACCCTTATGGCCACGAGAAATTCGACAGCCTCTTGGGCCTCTTATCTTCTGTCATCTTACTAGAGGTCGAGGGATATGTAATATACAAAGCCGTTATATCGTTGATCGGGAGACCATCTCCTCCCGTTATAACGAATGAGGCCATTTTCCTCCTTCTCCTAACCTCGATAATAAATGTGGGTAGATCTCTAGCTCTGTGGTTTACAGGTGGGTCAGAAGGAGTCAGGATGATGCAATCTGAAGCCATTAATTATGGATGGGATGCCGGACGCACGCTGATAGTAGTACTTGTGTTAATGCTATCGAGCGAGATCGTTCCTTGGCTTGATCCTCTATCCGCTATTATAGTGACCACCATGGTAATACCTTCAACTGCTAGAGTAACATACTGGTCAGCTTCCGATCTATTGGATAGGATAGATCCCTCCTTGCTATCAAAAGCCCAATCGTTGATCAGTGAATGTAAGGAGGTAGAGTCCATCCGGAAGGTAAGAGCTAGGAGGATTGGTAAGTCCCTGTTAATAGATGCTGTGGTTGCTATTGATCCTTCTCTAACTGCAGAGCAGTCTCAAGAGGTTATTAGAAAGATCGAAAGGAGATTAGCTGAAGAATTGAAGGTAAAGGATGTTTTAATAATGGTAACACCATCTGGGCCCTCTAGGGAATCCATGGTTAGGAATATAGTCCTTAAGACAAATGGTGTAAAAGATGTACACTCTACGGACTTCTATGGAGATCGGAAGGAGAGACTTAGCCTTCATGTCGTAGTAGACAAAGAGATGGGTCTCAAGGAAGCTCATAAGATAGCCGAAGAAATAGAAACCTCTCTCAAGAGGAGATTAGGGCTAGAGGAGGTTATGGTACATATAGACCATGTAGGGGAGAGGATAGAGGTTGAAGAAGTAATTAGAAGAGTTAAGGAGCTAAAAGGCGTCAAATGGGTTAAAGTAAACCCTGTAAGATCTGAAGATAGGCTTAGATTAGAGATCAGGATTGGTGCAGATCCGAACCTCTCTGTGAAGGAAGTAAATAAGTTAGAGCATGATGTGGAAGCCATACTAGCGGAACTAGTACCCGAAGCCAAAGCCTCGGTGAGGATAGTACCGTCTTGCGAGGAGGTCCACGGTAGTACCATTTAACAGAACTTTCGTACCTTCACTTCCAGTATCTAAATGCCCTGATTGATCATATGTTGAAAGGTAGTAGCGGGGCTCACCGTAATACTTTTTGGAAAAATTTTTAGTTAATGGAGGGCTGCCCGAAAGGGGAGAAATGGTAGATCCGGTCATCAGTTTCATCATTTCGGTGATACTACTCATAGGAATGCTCGTAAAGAAGGTTGAGGTCCACATAGCCGTCATGGCAGCCACTATAGTATTTGGGGTGCTGGCTCTCGGTGTAAAGATATTTGAATCAACATTCGAAGGCATATTGACCTACTCAACGGCAAGGCTTCTCATTGCCTTCATCTCAGCCCTATTCCTCTCCTATATGATGAAAATCTCAGGAATCCTAGAAAAGATGACTAGGCTTTTCGCCAGCCTAAGCTGCAATTTCGCCTCCTTATTTATCCCTTCATTGGTGGGGCTCATTCCAATGCCTGGTGGGGCTTTAGTATCGGCGATGATGCTAAAAGAGCACTATCTAGATAAGCAAGAACTGGACAGCAATTTCGCCTCCTTCCTGAATTACTGGTTTAGACATATCTGGGTCCCGGTCTGGCCACTCTACCAGGCCTTGATCCTAACCGCTGTTATCTTAGATACTAGTATCGTTAGAGTTATAGAGGCCACATTTCCAGCAGCCATAGCTACTATCCTTGCTGGTTTGTTGATATCAATTCCTCTCCTTAGGAAAAGGGCAAGAAAGTGCGAAGTCAGGAACGTGAATAGGTGGAAACTTGCTTTAGCCTCCTGGCCCTTCATCCTAATTATTGTACTTGTGTTCGGTGTTAGACTCCCTGTTGAGTTTGCCCTACTTATAACAGCGCTGATCGTCACGCTATACACGAGACCATCTAAGGAGCAGATTGGGGAGGGTCTCAAGTTTGCCCTCTCGATCAAGATATTAGTTATCGTGGTGGCAGTAATGATGTATAGACAGTATGTCTACGATAGCAGGTCTGCTGATGCCCTTCTTCACTTCATGACTGAAAGAGGAATTCCAATAATGCCAGTTACATTCATATTACCCTTCGTTATAGGTGCAACGACTGCTGGCGAATTCGTATATGCAGGGACAGCATTTCCTCTCCTTATTAATGTGCTTGGGGCAGGTAGTTCCATAAATAACTTGGCCCTCCTCCTAGGGTATACAGGAGGATACATAGGTGTTATGATATCGCCTGTACACCTTTGCTTGATCTTGACGATCGAGCATTACAGAGCTAGTTTTAAGGGAGCCTACAGGTATATAATCCCGGCCGCTTTAATCTCTGCAATAATATCTGTTGTGTTAGGGGTGGTGCTGTGGCCTCAATAAGAATACTCTACGGCGATGAGTTAAGGGAATTCTCCGTACCTGATGAGAGGTTAATGGGTATATATCAAGTGACCCCTCCTCCTTCTAGAGACATCAACGAGCTACTTGAAGAAGCTTTGGACAACCCTATTGGTAGAGAATTGGAGAGTTATAAGCCGAAAAAGACCCTAATAGTGGTTAATGATGCCACTAGGCTAACCCCGACCCCCAAAATGTTAGAGCATGTCTTATCGAGACTTAAGGGAGATGTAAGCATAATAGTGGCGACTGGAACCCATAGAGCTCCAACTGAGGAGGAGTATAGGGAGACAATACTTGGTCCTCTCTACGATGATTTGAGGTCCAGAACCACTCATCATGACTGCAGAGAGAGTAGCCTTGTTAGTCTAGGAAGGACTAGCAGAGGGACAAGCGTAGAGGTGAATAAAATGCTCTTCGACTACGATCTCGTGATTACTCTAGGTTCAGTGGAGCCCCACTACTTTGCGGGTTTCACCGGGGGTAGGAAAAGCATAGCTCCTGGCCTCTGCAGCTATACTTGTGTGGAACAGAATCATAAGCTAGCCCTTAGCCCTGAGTCAGCTTTAGGAAAGCTTAGAGGAAACCCAGTCCACGAGGACTTAGAGGAGATAGTCAAGATAGTTGCTAAGAAGGTTAACATATTCTCCCTGAATGTGGCGATTACCGGGAAGGGAGAGGTATGGGCTGCTCGAGCTGGCAATATTTTTGAGTCATTCTACAGCCTAGTAGAGGAAATTGAACGCTATTACAGGGTCAGGATGCCATCACGCGCAGATATAGTAGTAGTGGTCGCCCCTGGTGAAATGGGAATAGATCTTTACCAATCTCATAAAGCACTGGAGGCAGCTAAGCTTGCCGTCAGGAGAGGAGGTATTGCCATTTTGATCGCACCCTGCTGGGATGGGATAGGCCCCAGGAATTTCTACGACTTATTGGCTGGTAAAAGCAGAGATCAGATAGAGAAAATCATATATGAGAGATATAAGCTAGGCTATCACAAGGTTGCAAAGATAATTGAATTACTAGACATGGTTGATGTTTATGCAGTAACTGAGTTAGAGCCAATTATCCTTCAGAGAATAGGTTTTAAACCATTTAACAGCATCCAAGGGGCCATAGATGAGGCTTTGAATCATAAGGATGGGAAAGTGGCCATCCTACCTGAAGCGAGCATAACCATCCCTTCCCCTCTCGGCGATCCCTGATACGCTTGTTTCCCTGTAGCCTAAATAACATTAAAATCTAGGAAGCCCAAGATGGGCAGAAGGTAAAGGGGACTGGCATGGAAAAACACCGCCTAGCATTGTTAGCCCTTATTGCGCTATTAACTATGGCATCACTTCAGCTAGAGGGAGCATCTCAAATTAACATACAAGTAGAAGTTAATCCAGATACTGTACGTCCTGGAGGTACTGTAAATGTTACTACACGGATATATGGAAGTGTTCAGCAGAGTGCTAAAGCAATCCTAAAGATAGAACTCTTGAGAGGTGGTGTAGTAAAGTGGTCTGAGTCGAGAGCTATTGTTATACGACCATTGGAATGGTCTACCTACTATGCTGCGATAACGATAGATAGCGACGAGGAGCCGGGCTTCTTGACGATTAGGGTAACCTTGTCCTTCGAAGATACAACGATAGCTAAGGAGGTAGCGGTCGGAGTAGTACCTTCTCTTACCCATGTCACCTCCCTAGCACTGAGACTAGCTGATTTGGATGAGAGGTTAGACAAACTTGTCATGGTTAGTCCGGATGATTCCCGTGTAAAGGAGATCAAGATAAAGAGATACAAAATAGCCGAGGAATTCGGTGAGTTAGTAAGGCTTGTTGTGGAGAGAGTAGATCCTAAGAGATCTTCCCAACTATATCAAAACATTACCGATGCCTTAAAGGAACTCAACTCCATAGTTAGCGAGCTATGGAACCTGCAGATAGTTGTATGGTCCATCTCAAGCGAATTAGACTCCTCGCTCAGGATGCCTCAGGGAATCTCCCTAGAGTTCTGGTACAAGCTAATAACGGCGTCAATCTGGGTAATAGTACTCTTAATACTACTGTTTCCCTTATATTCCACGGGCTATCTCTCTCTAACATATTACTTATCTTCAGAAATGGAGGAGAGCAGGAAATTCTTGGAGGAAGCTAGAGAGAGAGCCCTCAGGATCCTTAGAAGGGCCTATGATCAAATGAACAATGTGGCTGACCTCAAATCCATGATCATGATAGCTCTGGCAGGTGGCTTAGCTACAATAGGCCTCATGTCAGATAACTTGGCAGCCATAATCGGATCAATGCTACTATCGCCCTTAATGGGGGCGATAGTATCTGGAGCTGTTGGCCTAGCTCTAGTTGATGTGAGGGAGGAAAAGCGCTCTGGCTTGGACCTATTCTACACGGGACTGAAGATAGGGATCCAAGGAATCCTCCTCATAGTTATACTATCTTGGTTTACTGCTTCTTTAGCTCGCTCCTACGTACCACTCCAGATGACTAAGGAACTGGCAGCTAGAGGGAGTCCTAACCTAGTAGACCTCTTTATTGCCTTAGCAGCAGGATTTGCTGGTTCCCTAGCTATGATGCACGAGAAGGCGGAAGCTGCTTTAGTCGGGTCCGCTATTGCTATAGCCCTAATTCCACCTGCTGCAACCGTAGGTGTAGCTATTGCCATGCTCAACCCATCCCTCCTAGTTGGGTCAGCTACCCTTACCACAGTCAACGTTATCGCCCTTATAGCCGCCGGCTATCTCTCAGCAAAGCTTTATGCGATCTTTCCCGTCATAGAAAAGGTATTTCAAGGATTACAGGAATCTTTATCGGAGATTTCATCTAAGACAAGCAGGACTACTGCGGAAAAGGTGTTAGCGACCATTGGATCCATCGTCATAAGCAGCATATGGTTCCTCTCTATCTGGCTGAGAGTGGCCATTGGTCTCCTAGGGGGCCTATCTACAGCTCAGGCTCTTAAATCTATGGCCAAGAGAGTGGCTTTCCTGCTGCTACCCCTCCTCCTAGCATGGATAATAGGAGCAGTAGTATCGACTAATATATCTGCTTATATATCGGCTGTTCATGGGGGGCTAGTCTCACTATTCGATTATATGTCGCCATTAACATTATTTTTCAGGGATTTTCTAACGGCTAACGTTCTTCTCACTCTAGCACTGATTGCAACAGCGATATTAGTGAGACTAACACTAAGTGAGGGGGCGAAGGCCAGATCCTTAGGGGGTAAGGGTCCTAAGGTAAGAGTAGCCATATATTCCCTGCTACTCTGGCTCGTCTCAGGTTATGTCCTTGGGATTCATAAGTTCCCTCATGTGAGTGCTGCATACTCAATACTACTCTTCTCGGTGATCTTAGTATATTCAAGTCAGTTTCTATGGACTAAGAGGAAGAAAATAGCCCTCTATGGTTTTATAGTATTCACATTCCTTACGTTAATGATCCATAGTGCTGCTGCCTTTGAGAGCGTCAGGGCTGCAGAGACCTTAAGGACAGAAAATGTAGTAAAGATAGTAAGGGGAGTAGTTGCCTCTTATGCTGGCGTCATGCCAGAGGACGTTAATGTTACTCTAAGCATAAGCGCTGACAAATGGGTGCTCCATGCCAAAGTATACATCAGTGAATCACGTTTCAGGGAGGGCGTAATAATGACCACTAGCGTTGTTAAAGCCGCGGAGGAAACTCTGAAGGAAGCATTAGGTGTCGATATAAGGCTGATCGTTGAGTATGCCATAGTTCCGTAGGTGTTAGGATGATATGGATAGATGTGGTAAATCAGCCCCATGTCAGGTTCTGGAGGAGGTTCCTCAGGAAATTCAATGTAGAAGCTCTCGTGACTACTAGGGAGAAAGGCGACCTGCCTCAGCTTGCAAACTTATTCTTAGGCGAGTGGAAACCCTTGGTCGTTGGGAGATGGGGGAAGGATAAGCTAGATAAGCTCAAGGCCTTCTCTGAGAGAGTTAGAGAGCTTACTTTTCTCCTCGATGAGTATGAGGTTGAGTTAGCCCTATCAAAGGGATCTACTGAACAGGCAAGGGTCTCCTTTGGACTAGCTATACCGCTTATCGTGGTAAACGATAACGATCTACCTCCGCATGTGGTGACCAGGCTCACATTCCCCCTCTCAAAAGTTGCGATAGTCCCAGAATGCTTCTCCGGCCCCACATATGGAGAAACTAGGAGATTTAGGGGGGTATGCGAGGTAGCTCATGTCCTTGACTACTTGGAGAACCCTAATAAGATTGAGCATGAGAGACTAGGGCTTGAAGAAAATGAATATATAGTGATAAGGCCTCCACCCAAATCTTCCCACTATCTAGAGGAAGATGGCACATTTAGAAGACTTATTGGTAAATTACTAGGAGAGACCCGGCTCGAAGGAGTTATCTTAAGGAGAGAAGGTGGTATAGAACTCCCTAGGGGTGAGATATATCAAGGAGTGGTAGATGGCTTAGATCTCATCTCGACAGCAGCGGGGGTTATCAGTGGCGGAGGTACAATGATAAGAGAGGCTGCCTTGCTTGGTATTCCCTCTATATCACTATTTCCAAGAGAAGAACCTTGTGTAACATCTGAACTCATTGCTGAGGGTCTAATAGCGAAGCCTAGGCCTGAGAACTTAGTGATAGCATTTAAAGAGCTTCAGAGAAAGGCCGAGTCTTCAGTACTGAAGGAGAGGGCAAATAGATACATTGAACAAGTAGGAGACCCTGTAGATCTGATTTATATGACGGTAAATGAGCTTCTTGGCAACCATTGATCTCCCTAGATTGCCTCGTAGGGCAGGTTACATGTTTAACTTCCAGATCAGTCCCCTCTCATCAGCCTCTACGTCCACCTTTCCTTCTTCATAGAGGTGGGCGAGTACCGACCTTACGGTGACACTACTTAGTATTATCGATGAGGGAGTTATTTTCGCCCCCTCCTCCCTCAGTATCTTATATGTTATCTGCTCTACGGTCCTCTCTCCCGAGATGAGGGTACTAATCACCTTATCAGGCAATGCCTCAACAACTTTGATATTGAAATCTAATAGCTCTTCAGCCCTTCTCCCCTCGACTACCGGGCCATGGGATGGTACGATCTTCCTAAAATCCCTAGCATACTCCCTTAGGTATCTAAGGGTCTCCAAAGCTTCTCTGTAACTCTGATAATAGGGTATGCCTGCGCTTTTCAAGAGCTTATCTCCAAACAGGGAATCAGCAGCATAAAGCAGTCCATCCTCAGTTAGGTAGCCTACTTGCCCGTAATTATGTCCCGGCAAGGGTATGGTTTCTAGAGGCCCTATCTTATGAGGAGGCCTGAAGACGTGATCCACCTTAACGCTAACGGCCTTCACATGGTATATTAATCCCTCAGGCGCATATCCCCCGAAGGAAATCGCTCTCCTCAAACCAATGGATTCTACACCACCGGCCTCTATAATTGGAGCGTATATGCCCTCCTCACTTGCTAACCCCTTAGCAGCCAGTACATGATCAGAATGAAAGTGTGTGAGCAGTACCCCTTTTATCTTACCCACAGAGGCTATGTCCTTTGTCCTACTCTCTGATGAGCCAGGATCTATGACGTAATAACCATTGTCCCAAGGAACGAATAACGTTGCTGGGCTCCCTGGCAACAACTGAATGCCTTTGCCCAAACCTCTCAGCATGGTCTCATAGGGTACTCCTAAGTAATACGCTTTTCGCTACTAGGGCAGTTACCTTCCTATAATAGACAGTACTAACCCGAGGACCACAAGTAGAGAACCAGCTAAGTCCCTCTTAGTTACTCTCTCACCTACCAGCCAGGAAGCGAACTGCGATGCAGGTGGTCCTATCGATATAGCCAGTGTTGGTATTGTAATGCCTATCTCAGCTATGGCATAGTAGTATAGGGGTAAAGCCACCCCAACGCCCATGACACCGCCAAAGAGGGCCTTTTCCCATTCCTGGGCCAGTTAAGTTATGTATTACAAGGATTCCATAAGCCATCATAGATATTAGGGAATTCCACATCGACATATTCAACGCATTTACGTACTCTAAGGCAATCTTCGCGATAATAGGAGACAGTGCCCATGAGCGAAGCAGTTAAACTCCAAACTACCCCCTTAACATTCCATCTACCTCTCTCATAAGAGAGGAACCATATTCCAGAGATGGATAGGAGGGTTCCTGCTAGGATCAGGGAGTGACTAGTTCGCCAAGGATGATGCTAGATAATAAAGCCGTCCAGACGACATAGGTAGATCCAATTGAAGTGGCCCTTCCAGGCCCTATCATAGCAATTCCCTTCAGAAAAGCAAAGCTGCCCAGCCCTGAGCTGAAGAAGGCAGTTAAGGCTATAAGACCTATCACGTAAATCGATGGAATAGAAAACATTCCTAGAATCGAGTTGAGAGGTAAAAGAAAGAGAGAAGCACATATAGCTCTCCAGAAGTTCGCTCTTAATGACCCAGATCTCCTGACAGCCTCAGTATACGAGGCCGGATTTATACCCCATATGAGTCCCGTGACTATTGCTGCTAGGATTGCTAGCTCCAAGAGGGCTCCTAGCATACTAGATCCGGTTTTTATAAAAATCACAATAAGGAGATCTCATCTTAGGGAGGGCTAGTGCATCTCTGATGTATCGTATTATCACCGGATGCATTCGTGAGTAATGTCTCAAGTAGGAATATAGCAGGGAGGTAGTTCTCCTGATCAGATCACTAGCATGATACTGATAGAATTTGCTCTACAACGACTGATGAGGTCTTATCTCAAGCTCGCAATATGGATCTCCTGTAGCTATGCATTTCTTCTCCTCTGCAAGTAGCTCAGTTTTATGAATTCCAGATAAAGCACCGGCCATCATTCCTCTCACCAGATGTGAAGATGGTCTGCCCTCCGACTTACTAATTTCGCACTCTATCGAGTTATAAAGCCTTATTTTGTAGCGAGGTACATCTTCATCGAATTCAGACAGCTCTGCACGGGCAAAACCTATCGCTGCGTACGTAGGTATCGTTATGTACTTTACTATCTCAGATGGACTCTTAAGGCCGAGGGCTTTCCCCATCTTAATATGATCCTGGGCGGCGGCCTTGCCCATTTCCGAGCCTATATGGTAGAGTAGGGCTTCAGCCGCTTGGACACCTATACGCTCCTTTAGCCCTTCAATTAGCCCTCTTAGAAGAACATCTCTGAAGAAGACCATCCTGTAGGATCCGGTATACACCGGAAAGGATAAAGTATCTACCAAGAACCCCTCCTTAATCGGTTCGATTATGGTAACCCTACCAAGTCCTGTAATATTACTTATCTCGCTCGCGAGATCACTTATGCTGGCTTTAGAGTCAGTAAGGTCCATAGCTATGATTACACGTCCCCTTCCCTCACGGCCAATTTGTACGTACATCGTTAAGATACTGGCTTCCTTATCTCGAAGCACATCCGTTATATCATTAATCAATCCGATCCTGTCCTCAGATATCTCAATAGAGATTCCGTAAAGAGATCTTTCCGGTAATAATATAAACCTATCAACATGTAGTGGAGCAAATTCGCCCGTTCTCAATATAAACCCAGATGCAATTAGGCAGAAATGCATTATAAAGGTGACTCGCTATTGACGACCGTTATATTGAACAATTATCAATACGTTAAAGATATTCAGTTCAGTAAAGCGATCTCGCTCGGGGATAGCCCAGTGGGGAGTGCACTATAGCAGTTAAAATACATGAGAGGTGAGTAGCAGACCAGTTAATGCTGTAACTAGAGGTACAGATAGATTGTCATCTATCCATGGTTGATATTCGGCTATCGTTGCTAGGACTGCAAGTAAGATCCCCTGAAGTTGCATGAAGTAGTAGCCTATTATTAAGCAAACCAGTAGCATAGCTATACTACCCGATATATGCTTTGCCCTTTCCTTGAGAAACCTAGATCTAATAAGTCCTGTGACGGAATCTCCTACTGCCATGAAGAGCATTGAGATTCCCGCTAGAATTCTGTTAACATCCCACATCGCAATAGCGAGGACTGAGAAGCTTAGTGTGTAGAAAACTTCACCGTAGTTTCTCTTTAGCTGAAACCAGCCGAATTCCCTGTTTCTGATGTGAGGGATTGTGAGCATTATTGTAA
>JAOZGJ010000039.1 GCA_027491785.1 Thermoproteota archaeon
ACTAGGATTCCCTTTGTGCTTAGTGCTTCCCTTATCCTCTCTGCTTTCTCGATAGTTATAGCGGTGACTGTATTGGAATATCTTCCAATTTCTCCCGGCTTGGGGAAGAGTTCGAAGCCCATGTCTAAGAGTTCCTCCCTCATCATCCTGGAGATGGCTTCATGCCTCTCAATTCTCCTCCTTAGGCCCTCCTCATGCACCTCGATTAATGCTTCTCTTAGTGCGTTAAACAGAGGAAGTGCTGGAGTAAATGGTGTTTGATCTGAAGAAGCAGCTTCTCTATACTTTATCAAATTTAAGTAGTAGTTGGTGCTCAGGTACCCATCCCAATCCCTTATCATGACAGGAGCTAGCCCAGGAGGAGCTCCTATGCACTTTTGAACTCCACCAGCTAGGGCTTTAGCATTCCACCTCTCGGCTTCAACTTTCATCCCTCCTATGGAACTCACAACATCGACCAGTAAGTGAACCCCTCTATCTTGAGCCAGATCCGAGATTGCATCCATCCTATGTTCGATCCCCGTAGAGGTCTCATTATGGACTACTAGGAGGTAATCGGAATCGCTGAGCGAAGAATCAACCTGCTCAATGGTTGGAGTTTGACCCCAATCAGTCCTCACGCGTGATACATCCCCATAGATGGAAGCTATATCTCCAAGTCTCTCACCGAACTTACCATCTGATATAACGGCTACTCTCCTGCCTGAGGAGAAGCCTGAGATTACCGCCTCTACTCCTGCTGTAGATGAGCCACTTATAACTAAAACATCACCTTCCCCTCCAAATAGGGGTAGGAGTAGATCTCTGATATCCTTATAGATCTCTGAGAATTCTTTCCCTCTATGATAAGGCATCGGGCTGCTTAGTGCCTTCATAACCCTGTAAGATGGAGTAGTCGGACCCGGAATGAAGTTAAGGGCGTCCGAACCATTTCTCAAGGATCCTCACCACCTCCCTCGTTATCCTCCTATCAGATTCCAAGGTGTTACCGCCGATGTGTGGTGTCAGCACGACATTCTCAAGCTTCCTTAATCTCTCGTAGAGAGCATCTTCGAAGGGTGGTTCCTTTGGAAACACGTCTAAGGCGGCTCCTTTAATTTTACCCGATTCTAGGGCATCCAGTAAAGCTTCTAATTCAATGAGCTCTCCTCTGCCCACATTAACTATTATAGCACCTTCTCTGGCAATCTCAAGTTCTCTCCTTCCTATTATACCCCTAGTTTCCTCTGTCAGGGGAGATGCGAGTACTATTATCTCGCTATCCCTGAGAATCCTCTCCAAGGGCTTACCGCCATCCCTGTACTTATCATAGAAGGATACTTCCATACCAACGTTCCTCAAGATGGAGGATATCTCGAGACCCACTACTCCCATAGATATTATACCAACTTTCTTGCCCACAAGCTCGAACCCCTTCAATCTCCTCTTAGCCCAGTCACCTGACCTCATCTTCCTGTCTCCTAGGCTTATTCCCCTAGCCAAATCCAAAATTAAACCAAGCACGAGCTCAGCAACAGCCCTAGCTCTCACAGGAGCTCTTTCAACTACAATAGCTCTTCTCTTAGCCTCGCTAAGATCCACGTGATCGAGACCATGCGTTGCAGTTACCACGAGCTTTAATCTCTTAGCTGCCTTGAACTCTTCCTTCCCCAGCTTCTTACTTGTCCTTATGACAACTACGGTTGATTCTTCTATTCTATTCCAGTCTCTGGTGACCTCTCCAAGTTCCTCAAGCTTGGGATCCAAATCTCTAGGCAGGTTATCTGCTATAAGGAAGAGCTCTCCTTTCTGCTTCCTAGTATTAAAATCGCCTCCTAACGGAGCCTCCTTAACATCGATCAGGCCTGTTGGAACATCGCTCATTACCACTAACTCATCCTTAAGCCTCCTAGTTATCCTCATTGCAGCAGTCAAAGCATCTCCAAAGGTTTTATACGGATTGACTATATCAGAGAGATATCCTAAGCTGAATATAGGCTCTGAAGCAGCTAAAAAGTCAGGTTTGGTTAGCATGGAAGCGACAGGAGCTAGGCCCCATCCCAAAGAGGCTATGGTAGCACTTTCCCTTATTCTAGACAACCATTCAATGCTCTCACTTCTGGTCACTAGATCATAGAAGTCCTCTTCCCTCATCCCAGCGAGATGCCTAGCAAGCCTGTTGATACATGGATCCCAGAAGTAGGAACAATCAATCGATCCAAAGGGCACCACCTCGGAGGTTTGAAAGGTTAACACCTCCAAGGAAGGCCCCATCCATCCTCAGGGCGACAAGACCTCCCATCAGGGACACCTGAGCCGATAATTACCATATCTACATATAAATGTTGCCTACAGTCAGGGAAGAGCTAGCGCCTTGATGGAGTGAAGCGTTCCATAGCGTTCCAAACGCTTCCCTAATTACTTCATGTAGCAGGTTAAAATAATGAGGGTTGATGAGAATGATGAAAATGAAGATATTACTTCCGGTCCTCCTGATGATATCTCTACTCATAGTCCCTGTATATGCTTACGGATCTAATCCCAATTCCAGCTCTAACCCAAGTTCAGGTTCAAGTGATAAGCTGGCTCAGAAGCTTCTATCCTCCTATGAGAATCTTAAAACATTCCTGCAGAATTTGAAGGGCAAAGTAGACCCATCCACAGCCCAGAGAATAGAAGATGTCCTGTCAAAGAGTGATGCACTGGTTGAGGACGCGAAGAGCGACCTGTCCAGCGGAAATACCACGTCAGCCATAAGAAAATTGAAGCAAGCTCTCTCATTCATTAGAGATCTACTGAAGACCCTCAGAAATATAGAGACCGTAAAAGAAGGAGCTAAGCTTAATTACTTCATTAGGAGAGCTTCGGAAGCTCTAAAAAGAGCTTGGTTCGTGACTAAAAATCTTGAGAGGAAAGGAGTCAACATGTCGAATGTTGAAGGGAAACTACAGGACGTAAAATCTCTTCTTGATGAAGCTAGATCTCTCTTAGCATCTGGGAATGTTAATGAGACTAAAAGCAAGCTGAATGACGTAAGAATGGCTTTAAGGGAAGTATACAGGGAAATAGGAAAGGAGGCAAGGGAGCACCTAAACTTAACGAGGGAGAAAGTTGTAAAGAGGATAAAATTCATTGAAGGAAGCGCGGAGAGATGCATAGCCAAGCTCGAACTCCTAGAAAATAGGCTTAAGGGCGCCAATAGGACAAATGCCGCAAACAGGGTGGATATGCTCAAGAACAAAATACTTCAGACGCTGGAATCCCTTCACAGTCATATGAAGAACGGGGAGAGGCAGAAGATCATTGGAGATGTTAGAGCCTTAATCAGATATCTCAGGTTCTGCAGAGGCTTCAGACATTAATGAGGACATCGGAGTGATTAGAAAGCCTGCCACAATACTCTTTTTTTTGCTTATCATTAGATTGAGATCTGCCGGTAGCTATGACGATCCCTTATTGCCTCTATGATGTGCCATCTCTCTCATTAAGGGATCTGCATTAAACCTATAACTTTCCCCTCCTCATTTTGATTGATCCTGCATGAAAGGAACCCTTGCATGGCTGACATGCATTATCCTGATGTCATCATTGAATGCCGCGGCGCAATATCAGGGGATGTCCATAACGGTCTATCCTGATGGATGGTGCAAGATAGAGGAAATGCTGAACGTTTCGGATGTCATCATGGAGATCCCCCTGATAGGGGAACCATCATACGTAACCGTATTGGATGAAGATGGCCTCCCTCTCAACTATACGGTGGAAAATCTCACACTCATCGTAGATGCCGGAGCCTCAACCCTTCTGAATATAACTTATGATACCCAGAGCCTGACATTCAAGCAGGGCTTGGTCTGGAGCCTTAACCTGACCGAAAACTTCTCCTCACCAATTGAGGTAAGGTTTATTGGTGCTCCAGATATAGTCGGGATATCCAATACCCCTCTGAGCATAAAAGAGGGTCCTGACTACTTGGAGCTAGTGATGAGCGCACCGTTCTACATAGAATACGTGTATACATCGCCTTCAGTAGAGGGTAAGCAAAAGGAGGGATTACCTTACCTATACATACTCTCTTTAATTATCGCCCTGGTAGTTGCCTCCCTATGGTGGCTTAATACCAAGAGGAGAGCTAAAAGCCCTATCTATCTAGATAGCGTGGATCTCTCTATACTATCCTCCCTATCCGGCGGAGAGAAGTCTCTCTCAGGGTTAAGGAGGGAATTATCTATACCGAAGACCACCTTATGGAGGAGGGCAAGAAGGCTAGAGGAGAACGGCCTGTTGGAGGTAAGGAAAACTCCAACAGGAAACGTGCTGAGGATCACAAAGAAGGGAAGAAATGCCGTCAAAGAAGAGGAGAGAAAGAAAGATGAAAACAGCATTTGATTCTAAGAGAGGGCTCCTCATAGTTCTCGTAGGATCTTTCCTCGTTGGCATCTCCCTCTACATATACCAGCCCATATGGCCTTTCCTAGTGGAGGAAGCCGGGGTTGATGCATCCACTTATGGTCTCATAGTTTCCGGAGCTAATGTCCTAGAATTCGCAGTTAGATGGATCTTCGCCTCATTCTCCTCACCAGCTCTGACATTCCTGCTTGGATCTCTGGGGATAGCGGCATCCTCAGCAGCGATCTTAGTGAACGTATCGCCCCTAGCTATCTTCAGTTCTCTTGCCTTGGCTAGAATAGGAAGAGCTCTACACATAATGGGGAGAAATCAGGTAACTAGCCTTCTCCTCAAGGAGAAAGCCGGGACTGTTTTCAGCTCTGTGAGAGTATCTTGGCAGATAGGGACTGTAGTGGGACCAGCATTAGGAGCTGCTCTTGTCGCGATAGCAACTCGTAACCTAGCCTTGTCCTTCGGCCTCTTCTTTGGATTGCTGGCAGCCCTCATGATTTCTCCCTTGTTAGGGGAGTTCGGGCTTAAAGGGAAGGGGAAGATTGCTTTCTGGAGGGGATCCCTGACCCCTGAAATAAGGGGAATAGTCGGTCTAACGGTCCTCAATAACTTTGCCAGGAATGCTTTCTTTCCATTTCACTTGGTTCTAGCACCTGCGATATTCGGTGCTAAGGTGGAGCATATAGCCTTAGCTGCGGTACTTGAGGGGGTAACATCAATATCCTTCAGCGTACCTATTGGCTGGCTCTCCGACAAGATCAGGGATAAAAGGATCATACTGGGTCTCTCCGAGGCTTTCATGGTCCTAGGCATATTTGTATATGTAATGCCCTCTGTTGGCATACCTGGATTCCTAACGGCAGCCATCTTGCTTGGATTGGGATCCGCTAGCTATGCCCCCATAGTTACTGCAGTAGTCTCGGAATTAGCCCCTAGAAACCCTCAAGATGCAGTAGCCTTCCTCTCAACAGCGATATCCCTCTCAAGGCTTCCAGCTCCGATAGTGACGGGAGCTCTGATAGCAGCGTTTAACTACTCTATAGCCTTTGCATTCTCCTCCATCTGCCTACTGATCGTTGGGATAGCCATGTTCTTGCTATCAATAAGGGCAATGAAAAAGTGAAGCTTCTTCAGTAACTATTCCATATCAATTGACTCATTGATTATCAGCTTGCCTTGAATTTATCGGTCAGGTCGGCTAGTGTTAGTATACTATACCGATCTAAGTAGGGATCCAAGGCCGGAGACAGGTTCACCTATCCCTAGATGTCTGAGGGCCATCCATAGAGTAGCTGAGTTGCTAGATATCACTGGTTTCTTCAGATCCGCCTCCAATCGCTCAAGTACCTCGAAGGTCCTGAAATTAGTGCAGCTTATGAAGAGAACATCAGATTCCTGTTTAAAAGCACTCCTACCAAGCTGGTAAGCGATTTCCGGGCGTTGTTTACCTATATCAAGGTTATCCTCTAGGCCTAGCCCTTCAAGAGCCACTACTTCGAATCCACTATCTTCTAGGAATTTTCTCTCTCTTTCGTTAACTTCCTCTATGTAGGGAGTTGCCAGTGAGATACGTCTGGCCCCTATATGCTTTAAAGCCTCAACAACAGCTGTTGCTGTTGCAATGGCTGGTATCCCTGTTTTATCCTCTATCTCCGATGTTAATTTCAGATCATAGCCAATTCCTCCGACTAAGCTCCCAGTAGTGCATCCATAGGTGATCAAGTCCACTCCTGCATCGGCTAATCTATCTGAAGCATCTCCCACGTACTTCTTCATCTCCCTTAGCTCCTCTACATTCACTTTCCTCAATTTGACACGCGCGACATGAAGGGAAACTCCCTCCGGAAGAAAACGCCTGAATTCTTCCTCCATAGTTGTATTGGAGGAAGGAACTATCAAACCCAACCTGCCTCTCCACCCGTACATATCAGGTCAACCCCAGGTAAGCTCTTTTAACATCCTCGTCCTTGAGCAGTTCGCTACCAGTCCCCTGCTTGACTATCTTCCCGGTCTCAAGGACATATGCCTTATCCGATAACTTTAGCGCTTGATATACGTTCTGCTCCACAAGCAATATAGTATAACCCTGATTTTTCAGCTTCCTTATTAAATCTAGAGTCATTATCACGAGCTTCGGAGCCAGCCCTAGGGAAGGTTCATCTAACATCAGGATCTCAGGTCTCAGAACTAGCCCCCTAGCTATGGCGAGCATTTGCTGCTCTCCACCGCTTAGAGTACCTGCGAGCTGGTTTTTCCTTTCCCTTAATATGGGAAATAGGTTGAATAACTCCTCTAATGTATCTTGAAATTTGCTCCTGGCCCTCTTTGTATAGGCCGCGGCCCTTAGGTTCTCCATGACCGTCAACCTAGGGAAGAGCTGTCTTCCCTCTGGTACATGGGCTATCCCCATCTCCACTCTCTTGTAAGGCTCCTCCCTCGTTATATCCCTGTCCTTGAATAATATCCTACCTGACTTGGGTATCAGGAGTCCCGAGATCGTCTTCATTATGGTGGTCTTCCCGGCCCCATTAGCTCCAACTATGGAGGTAACAGTCCCACCCTCCACCTCGAATGATACTCCCCACAGAGCCTGAGCATCACCGTAGAACACGTCTATCTCATCGACTTTAAGTAGGCTCATAACTCCTCCCTCCCTAGATACGCCTCAATGACCCTCGGATTACTTGCGACCTCGTCGGGCGTTCCCTCAGCTATCTTGACACCGTAGTCCATTACTATGATCCTCTCCGAGATGTTCATTACGGCCCTCATGACATGCTCGACCATGAGTATCGCGATACCCGATTCATTTATCTCCTTCAGTAGCTTCAGGAACTCATCGACCTCGGAGGGATTAAGTCCAGCTACGACCTCATCCAAAAGCAGTAGATCTGGTTCTATAGCCAGAGATCTGGCTAGCTCTAGCCTCTTCTTCTCTGGAAGATTGAGAGAGGCAGCTTTCATGTTCCTCTTATCGTAGAGGCCGACGGTCCTCAGTATCTCGGAGGCCCTCCTCATGGCTTCGTCTACATCGGGATGCTTGAGGAGAGACCCTACAGCAACGTTCTCGAGAGTCGTAAGATTGGGGAGAGGCTTAACTATCTGGAAAGTCCGACCTATTCCTAATCTAGAGATTTCGTAGGGCTTCCTTCCAGTTATATCCTTTCCTTTAAATATTATCTTTCCCCTATCTGGCTTGTAATATCCTGAGATCAAATTAAATAGCGTAGTCTTCCCGGCCCCATTGGGTCCTATCAGTCCCAGCCTCTCTCCTTTCTCCAGACTAAGTGAAACGTCATTTACTGCTATAAGCCCTCCAAATCTCTTTACTACCCTATCCACCCTCAGGAGCTCCACTTTCCTTCCCTCCCCTCAGATATCCCTTCTTCTCTAACCAACCCATGATTCCCTCTGGGGCCACTAGAGAAATTATTAGGAGTATTAAACCAAGGACGAACACATGTAGACCGTAAAAGCGCGGAAATCTAGAGACTATGTAAACCCTCACATACTCGCTCGCTGGGACGAAGATAAATGATCCAACTATAGGCCCTATGAAAGAGTATATTCCTCCCAGTATGCCAGCTATCGTTATGTAAACGGAGACAGTTATGAGGTCGAAGACAGCGAATGGATCGATGAAACCGTACCTGACAGTGTATATTCCCCCACCTATCCCGGTGAAGAGCGCGCTGAAAAACATGGCTATCATCTTATACTTGAAGGGATTTATTCCTAGGCTCATGGCAGCATTCTCATCCTCCCTCACTGCTTGCATGTAGTAACCGGTTCTGCTCTTCACCAGAGGATACAATACTAGCATTTCCAGTCCTAAGATGCCTAGCGCAAGGTATATGTAAACATAAGAACCTGCATACTGTAAATAATATAGCTCCTGTCCTTCTGGTACTATTGGAGCTTGTAAGCCAGCGGATCCCCCTACATAATCCCAAGAGATGAAGATCAGTTTGAATATCTCTCCCACCGCTATAGTAGCTAGGGCAAACCAATGGCTCCTAAGCCTGAAGAGTGGAATCCCTAGGGCTAGTCCCACGAGGGCGGCCATGAAGCCTCCAACAAACATTCCGATCCATGGGGTAACCCTATAGTAGAGCATAAGTATCATAGTAGTGTAAGCCCCTACTCCAAAGAATACTGCGTGACCGAAGCTAAGCTGCCCGGTGTATCCCTCCAAGAGGTTCCAAGCCATGGCCGTTATAGAAAACATCAAGGAGAGGAGGAGGGCATTAGCAGGAAATGGTAGATTCATCTTCCAGAAGATGATCGGAGCTATGAGAAGGATCACACTCACTATAAGGAAGTAGATACCTTTCCTTCCACTCAGCCCCTCCCTTAAGGAGCTTATGACAATATTTCCCTTTCCCCTCCCCTTTCTATTTTCCTCAGTCTGTTTTAGCATGAGATCACCTCTGCTCAGTGCCGAAGAGACCTGTTGGCTTCACTAATATTATTAGAATGAATAAGAGAAAGGCGACGACGTCCTTCAGAGATGGGGAGATGAATAGAGCACTGACCGATTCTGCCACACCTATTATGATACCGCTCACATAGGCACCGAATACGCTACCAAATCCTCCAAAGACAACCACTATGAAGGCGATAAGGGCGTAAAAGCCACCTATCTCAGGATATATCGGCAAGAAAGTAGCTATAAGGGTACCCCCAACGGCGGAAATCCCTACTCCCAGACCGAAAGCCAGCCAATACATCCTCTTGACGTTTATTCCCATGAGATATGCGGCCATCCTATTCTGGGAGACCGCCCTAAGGGCTACGCCTGTGTACGTGGTCTTGAGGAATATGTAAAAGGAAATTGCAACGCCTAGGGATACTACTAAGGCTATAAGCCTAGGTAACTGGAGGCTAATAGTCCCAAATCTATAGGTGATATCGGCATAGGGCGTAACCACCCTTCTAGTATAAGGACCGAAAGCCGCCTCGGCTCCATACCTTAACATAAGAAGGAGGGCAAACGTAGCCGTTATCTGACTGACCATAGGGGCATCTAAGACCTTCTCTATGACCACTTTCTGGGTTAACACGCCTAGAGCAAATACCACAATGAAGGAGAGGGGTATGCTCAGAATCGGGTCTACTCCTGCCAAAGCAAATGCCCAGTAAGTCACAAAAGAACCTATCATCATGAAATCTCCTTGAGCGAAGTTTATCACATCCATTATACCCCAAATAAGAGCGAGACCCATAGATACGAGGGAATAAACGCTCCCTATCAATATCCCACTCACAATAGAATTAACTATATATCCTAATCCGATCAAGATCAACCCTCCATAAAAAAGGGGAAAGGGAGGTTAGCCCCTCTCGCTCCACTTAGGCATGGGGAAGACTGGTTCGGTGGTGGCGAAATCCTCAGGGTAAACGGTATGGTACTTACCGTCCTTCATCATCTGAACCACGATTCCCTGGCCTAATATGTTCTGTCCGTTCTGATCGAATTTAACACCCTTCCAAGGCATTATCAGCTCACTTCCAGGTATATTGAGGCTCGCTAAAGCATCCCTTATGGCCTTCCTGAAGGCCTCTAGATCAGTGGGCTTAGCCTTCTTACCAGCTTCCTCTAAAGCATAGTAGAGCACCCATACTCCTGTGTAATCTCTAGCTGAGTTTCCATCTAGATCTACCCCGTACTTCTTCTTGTAAGCGTCATTCACCTCCTTGAGCTTGGGTATCTTATTTCCAAGATCCCAATTGAAGACCTCCCTGGAGAATATGTAGAATCCTGCCTTACCTACCTGCTGCACATAACTCGGGTTTATGAATCCTGCATCCTGAGCTAATATGGCTTTAGGATTGAAGTTCCTCTGCTTGATTGTCTGGACGAAGAGTATTGCATCTTGGACGTAGCTGGCCACCAGCACTAAGTCGGGATTCGCAGCCTTAAGGGTATCTACTTCGCTATCCATGGAAGTTATTGTGGCTGCATGATAGCTAACCACCTTCACTATCTGATATCCTGCCTGAGAGAAGTATTTCTTCCAAGCTTCAGCCGTTTTGGTTCCCCATTCGGTATCCTCATGTATTATGGCTATTCTCTTTATCTGATTTCCATATTTCTTATTAAGCCAGTTTACGAAGTCTACATGCTGCTTAGCAAACATCTCATCATGAGGAGTAGTCCTAAAGAACCACTTATATCCTCTCGCAGTTAGCGTGGGAGAAGTGGACTCTGGATTCAGCATTGGAACCTTATATTTCTCGCATACCTCACTGACAGTCTTGGTAACTGCACTTTGATATGAACCGAGCATTGCAACAACTTTTTCCTCCGTTATAAGCCTTTCAGCCTCAGCAGCTCCCGTTTCCGGTTTTCCTGCGCTATCTCCATAAACTAGGACGATCTTAGCTCCTCCCAGGCTCTTTATTCCGCCAGCGGAATTTATTTGCTCAACTGCGAACTCTAAACCTCTCTTGAGATCTGCACCTGTTTCAGCCAGTTTGCCCGATAGGGGTAAAACAACCCCGACCTTGACCTCCTTTACTGATGGGCCACCGCCTTGCATCAACAGAACTGCAGCGCCAACTATTATGATGACGATTATTACGATAAGGGCGGCTAGAAGGGACTTACTTATTCCTCTTCTACCTACCAATGTGACCACCTTTAATCTTGTTAGAGCATCCAGCTTACATATATATCTTTCCATCTATTTGGAAAAATTTTTGAAAAATACCCCGGTGCAGTTCCAGTTAAGATTAAAAGTAAGGTAAATATCTTTAATGGTTAAAGCATATCCGGCAGGGGTAAATCATGTGGAGGGCAGGGATCGATATAGGGGGGACCTTCACCGATATAGTACTTCTAAATGAAGAGAACGGGGAATTAAAGGTAATTAAAGTTCTAACAACGCCTAAAAATCCAAGTAAAGCTGTTTTTCATGGACTCAGAGAATCGGGCATAGGGCTCGATGTGATAAGAATGCTGGTGCACGCTACTACCCTAGGTACTAACATGTTCCTAGGTCAAGAGGGCCTTAAACCACCCAAAGTCGCTCTAATAACAACAAAAGGGTTTAGGGACGTCATAGAGATAGGGAGACAGCGCAGACCTGAACTCTATAATCTGTTCTTTGAAAAACCACCTCCCTTAGTTAAAAGGAGAGATAGATACGAGGTGGAGGAGAGGATAGATGCTTGGGGAAACGTAATCACTCCCTTGGATGAGGAAGGTGCGAAGAAGCTTGCCAACGATTTATGCAGGAGAGGTTATGATGTAGTGGCTGTGTCCTTCCTTCATAGCTATTTGAACCCATCTCATGAGAGAAAAATGCTCTCAATCCTGAAGAGGAGATGTCCAAAGCTGGATGTGGTCTTATCCTCTGAGATAAATCCGGAGCATAAGGAATATGAGAGGACCAGCACTACAGTAGTTAACGCGTTCCTGAGAAAACTTCTATCTGGATATCTAGAAAAACTGAAACAGAATCTAGGAAGGAATAGGTTCAAAGGAGAGCTTATGATAATGCAGAGCAATGGAGGAGTATCAAAATCGGAGTACGCAATTGAGAGACCAGCAGCTTTCATAGAATCTGGGCCAGCAGCCGGTGCGGTGGCAGTAGCCTATTATTCGAGACTCACTGGCGATGGTAAAGTCATAGGATTTGACATGGGAGGGACAACAGCTAAAGCTTCCACCATCATTGGAGGGGAGCCGACAGTAACTACTGAGTACGAAGTAGGTGGGAAAGTGCATGCTGGCAGGCTCGTTAAGGGATCAGGATATCCCGTTAGATTTCCCTTCATAGATCTGGCGGAGGTCAGTGCCGGTGGAGGAACGATAGCTTGGGTTGATGAGGGA
This sequence comes from Thermoproteota archaeon, assembly GCA_027491785.1. Classification (GTDB taxonomy): domain Archaea; phylum Korarchaeota; class Korarchaeia; order Korarchaeales; family Korarchaeaceae; genus Korarchaeum. The sequence continues at coordinate 12,218 of JAOZGJ010000039.1, forward strand.
GGTGCCCTCAGAGTAGGGCCTATAAGCGCTGGCGCAGATCCTGGACCCGCTTGCTATGGGAAAGGTGGTGAAAAGGCCACCATAACTGATGCAAATTTCCTGCTTGGGAGGCTTGGGAAAAAGCTAGCAGGAGGGAACCTCATACTGAGAGAGGATCTTGCAGCTAGGGCTATTAGGGAGCTATCTGACTACCTGGGACTTGAGGCTGAGGAAACCGCTTTAGGGATATTGAAACTTGCCAATACCATTATGGCTAAGGCCCTCAGAATAGTGACTGTTGAAAGGGGCCAAGATCCTAGGGACTTCGTTATGTACGTATTTGGAGGAGCAGGACCCCTCCATGGAGCATATCTAGCTAAGGAACTTGAAGCTAAAGAGGTGCTCATACCAATTCATCCGGGGGTTTTCTCGGCATTTGGCCTTCTCCTCACAGATTACAGGGTTGATGAGGCTAGGAGCGTTATGAAGTTAGCGGAAGAACTGGATGATGATGGGGTAGAGGGTATGATAAGGGAGCTTGAAGCTAGAGCATCGAAAGAGCTAAGAGAGCTTAAGGACGTACTGGTAAACCCCAGTCTCGACATGAGATACAAGGGACAGGCTTACGAGCTGAATGTTCCTTGGAAAGGATCGGTCGATCTCGCGATAAGAGACTTCCATGCTACCCACGGCAGGATGTACGGATTTTCGTCTCCTGATGAACCCGTTGAGGTAGTCAATGTCAGGGTATCCCTAGTGGGGTCCCTAAGGAAGCCTGCAGTTCCTAGGACTGAGGCTGTAAGGCATGTACCCGAAGCCGAGGGCAAGCGATCTGTCTACTTCGAGGACATTGGATGGGCAGATACTCTGGTCTATAATAGATCCAAGTTGAAGCCGGGAGCTGCCTTGAAGGGTCCAGCTGTCGTTGAAGAATATGATTCTACAACGCTAGTACCCCCCGAATACAGCCTGTTAGTTGACGAGTACGGCAATCTCAGGATAGGATTGGAGGTGATCTGATGGTAGATCCCATCACTGTGGAGGTCATCAAAAGCTCTTCCTCTTATATAGCGGAGGAGATGGGGATAGTACTCAGGAATTCAGCTTATTCTCCGAACATAAGGGACAGGATGGATCATAGCTGTGCTATTCTCCTTGAGAACGGGGAGCTAATAGCCCAAGCAGAGCATATACCAGTTCATCTGGGTAGCATGGCCGTAGGCGTCAAGAACACCATAAGCTACCTAAAGAGGATGGCCTTGGCCTTGGAGAAAGGAGATATAATCGTCCTCAACGATCCTTACATAGCTGGTACCCATCTCAATGATGTAACTTTGATAAAACCCCTCTTCCATAACGGTGAGATCTACGGATATGTGGCGAACAAGGCCCATCACGTTGATGTTGGAGGGATGGTACCAGGGAGCATAAGTGGGAATGCTAGGGAATTGATTCAGGAGGGAATCGTGCTTCCACCCTTGAAGATAGTGAGAGGGGGTCATTTGGATGAGAACATTCTCAATTTAATTCTCAGCAATGTAAGAGTTCCCAGATATACAAGGGGTGATCTAAAGGCTCAGATAGCGGCCCTCAATGTTGGAGAGAAGAGGCTATCCGATCTCATAGGCAAATATGGAATAGAAACTGTTATCGAATCTTGGAATAGGATAATAGACTATACAGCGAACTATCTCAAGGAGAAAATAAAGGAAGTTCCTCCAGGAACCTATAAGGCTGAAGATTACATGGAAGGGAATGACAGGCTCATAGCGATAAGGGTAAGCATATCTATAGAGCCCGATTCCATCACAGTGGATTTCTCCGATACGGACGACCAAGTGGATATGCCCATAAACGCTGTTTATGGAGTAACTGTAGCTGCAACGTCCTATGCCATAAAGGCTGCCCTTGATCCAGATCTCCCCATGAACTACGGTTTCTTCAAGGTGGTTAGCATCAAGACGAGGGAAGGGACCTTGGTTCATCCGAGAAAACCAGCTCCTGTGGCTGCTGGTAATGTAGAAACGTCCCAAAGAATAGCAGAAACTGTTTTGAAGGCCCTCTCTAATCCACTTGAGGATAGAATACCTGCTGCTTCCCATGGTAGCATGAACAACGTGATGGTCGGAGGGATACATGAAGGTAGAGGGTGGGCTTTCTATGAGACGATAGGTGGCGGTATGGGAGCTAGGCCGGACAGGGATGGTGTAGATGGAGTTCATACTCACATGACCAACACGATGAACACTCCCATAGAGGTGATAGAGAGGGAGTGCCCAGTTCTATTCGTGGAATATAGCCTCAGAAAGGATTCCGGAGGACCGGGTAAATATAGAGGAGGACTCGGGATAACTAGAGCTTTTAAGATACTCTCAGATAGGGCTACTCTATCCATAGCGACAGAGAGAGTTAGGTTAAAGCCATGGGGGCTGAAGGGAGGGCTTGACGGGGCAAGTGGCAGACACTACGTGATTCGAGCGAACGGCGAGTTCATTGAATTGAAGGCTAAGGATACAATGGAACTCAGGAGAGGAGATACGGTCTACATAAACACTCCAGGTGGCGGGGGTTACGGCAGGCCCAGCCTAAGAGATCCTAAACTTGTAAGGGAGGACTTACTAGATGAGAAGATATCTCCAGAAGCAGCATCAAAATATTATGGAGTGAATTCCCTCTAATGAGATGGTATAGCGTTACACTGGACCTAGGGAAATGCTGTCAATATACTATCATCAATCTAGCCGTTTCAGATATTTTCCTTATACCATAACTTTTTAGAGACATCTCCCTTAAGGTGAAAAGAGAGGGATGGATTATGCCTTATATGAAGGTAGGAGATCTCCTAAAGGGTTACGGATTCATAAGTATAACACCAGATGAGACTGTGAGAGATGCCGCGAAGGTCATGGTGTCCAAGGGGATAGGATTCTTAGTAGTTGTGGATTCGTCAGATCCAAGAAAGCTTCTTGGAGTCATCTCTGAAAGGGATGTCATAAGAGCCGTAGCTAGTAATAAGGAGAACTCCAAGGTAGAAGAGCTTATGACTAGGGAAGTAGTTACAGTAAGAGATACCGATACCCTCTATAAGGCAGCTAAGCTCATGAAGGAACATAGCATTAGGCACTTGGTTGTGGTGAACGAGGAGGGAATACCTGTAGGAGTGCTCTCAATAAGAGATCTGACCTATGAAGAGGGAGCTCTCAAGGCTCTCGCTGAAGAAATCGAGAGCGAGTTCTCCCTTTAAACCCGAACTTGAAACTGTAATAGAACCATACGGCATTATACTGCTGCTGGCTCTCTATGGAGCATGGCCTGATCGATCTCAGTTGCTCGATAGCATCATCCGGCGTCATTCCCTTAGATACTAGATAGGCCGCAAGCACCGTTCCTGTCCTTCCGCAGCCAGCTAGGCAGTGAACCAAGATCTTCTTACCTTCCTTTATTTTGCTCCATATCAACTCTATTATTTTATCCAATATTTCTATGGGTGGGGCTGCGAATTCCTCAATCTCGAAGAGATAGTTTTCTATACCCAGCTCTCTCATTCTTTCCCTAACGGGATCGCTTAAGGGAACCAGTGATATGATTACCCTTATTCCTTTCGTATACAACCAGATGACTTCCTCCTCATCGTAGACGTATGATGAGCCAGCGACATGCTTGTCTACGAAGGAGAAGTTGGATGGTTTCCTCATGTAGATCCCATCACACCGGCCAGGCCATGTGCTTGAAAGCTATGACCCTCAGGACGTCTGAGGCATCTTCAACAGCATCCACCATGTTCTCAGTTAACTCGATAAAATCTCTCAGATTCAGGAGCGGCATGAGGTCCATTTTCGTATGAAGGAGCTCTTCCATCGCCCTCTGATGTAACTCATCAAATATCGTCTCGATCTCATCTATCTCGCTTACTGTCTCGAGAGAATCCTCTAAGTCTATCCTAATAAGCTCCACAGCCCTATAAAGTCTATTGGCTATCCATCTCGAAACTTTAGCCATCTCACTCATGAGTTTCCTTATGCTCAGAGGAATTGTATCGGGATCCAAGGTCTTAAGCCTCCTAGAAGCACCTAAAGCGAAGCTAGCTACCCTGTCAACCCTACCGACTAGCCTAGCAAAATCTGCTTTATCCTGCCCGCTTAAACTGCTCAGCCAAAGTTGTCTATCTATGGCTATTTTAAGCTCATCGGCCTGATTTTCATACTGCTTGATGAGTCGAAAATTCTTCTGATCCTTCTTTCCCTTAGAATAACTCTCTACCATACTGGAAAAGCTCTCAATGACCTTCAATATAATAGAGGCATGTTCAACGACCATATCAAACGCTGGCCAGAAGGGACGTGTTTCCTTCATCAAGAATATTAGGGGAGATCCTAACGCTAGGAGGAGGGAAGTTATAACGAACGTTCCACCGAACCCGTAAATCTCACCGATCATTCCCAAGGTTAAGGCCCCGGTTATGTATCCGAAGTCCCTCAATGAAGTGTAAAGCCCTATGGATCTACCTCTAACTGCTGGAGGGGCAGCATCAGCTGATATCGCCGGGAGGATGGGATAGTATAGGCCTACTCCAACCCCTAGGAGCACGGAAGCCAAGGCTAAATAGAGAGAGTTCTCAAAGGAGTGTATCAAGTATATGCTCAGTGCCTTCAAAGAGAACCCTAAAAATGTGGGGATCCTCCTACCAACAGCGTCAGATATCCTACCAGAGAAAGGCATTAAAGAGGCCCATGCAAGGGTATTCAATCCCTGAATGATACCTATTCGAATATTATCTAATCCAATGGAGCTGAGATATATGGGTAAGAGACCCCAGACAAGGGCATCGGAGAACTGAGCTGCATGCCCGAGGAAGTAAGTCAATCTGAGGGTAGAGCTCCTCAGGCACATTGAGTATGCGTGAAGTGTGGGAACATCCTCTCTCGCTTCTCCCTTAGTTTCGGAGATTCCGGTGACGGAGAGAACTACAGCTATAGCTGAAGCCACAAGAGTTATGTAAAAGGCATCAGGTAAGCTGCTCACTTCAGATACGTAGCCCCCTAGGAAAGCACCTACTGTATATCCACCATATACAGAAGATTCCATTATTCCTAGGCTGAGGCCATGTCTCTCCTTCCCTCCAGCCTCTGAGAGTATTATCATTATCCCCGAGTCTATAAGCCCCTGGCTCCATCCCATGAGGAGGAGCGACGCAGCTATCATGATGAGATTCACACTGTATATGAGGAGAGCAGTTCCAATGAGAAAGGTGGAGGTTCCCATAATGACTGTAATCTTCCTTCCAAGCCTATCAGCTAAATAACCAGCTAATAGGTCAGCAAATCCTTTAAATAGACCAAATGAGAGTATAGGCAGGAGAACAATGAACAGATAAGCGAATTCTTGACTTATGAATCCCTTCACGTATAGGGGAAGTACTACCCTTTGCACGCCCATTCCAGTTCCTATGGAGAGAGCCGTCATAGCAGCAGCGAACATCACTCCGCTTTTAGTTCTCTCCAAAGGGTTTCCCTCCAGTATCAAACCGTCCTCAGATCCTTCAACTCATTCTCTAAGAACTCCCTTAAGAGAACACAGACCTCTCTATAGAAGGAAATTCTGGAATTTTTGATCACACAGTCACAGAACTGGGGAACCCATCGAATAAGGTGATCCTCTATGAAAGATCTGGCCTCCTCAAGGGCCCCCTCCCCTCCTACTAGGTAAAGGTACTTTAGAACCTCAAGCTCCACCGATATATGCTCTGGAGGCTCTTTGAATTCCTCCGAAACCTCTACACCAAAGGATCTCATCCTGTTCTCCACATCAACCGCGTACTGGGACATGAGCGTTCTATCCTCTGTCCTGTAGACCGACTCATAGGGAGGACAGGGCACTTCCTTACCGAACCTGAAAAGCCTAGTGTATTCCTGATTCATGATACTCGCATCTTCCATCTCAACCTTAGTTAGGGGGAAGCGATCTTGTATCTTCTCCCAGGATTCCCTCAGCTCAGCTAGCCATTCCTTAGTAGGTCTGAGGAATGCTAGGATAAAGAAATTAAGTAAATCGACGCTTTCTTGTCGGGTGGACATAAGGCTAGGGGCCGCTCAAGCTAATAAATAATTACCTTACGCACCAGAAGGGTAGATACTTCTCCCCAACACCTTTGAGCTTCCTTAGTTCGCTTTCCATCTTCAAGATGATCCCCGAATCCCCCTCCACAAGTCCTATCTCCACACAGGATTCTCCCGCATGGTGGTGGGTTCTAGTAATGAGGCAATCACTGTACTTCTCCAGCACCTTGGAAACTCTTTCTCCACTTTCCCTTTGTGACACAACGACAAGTATTCCGCGGCATGTATGGTGGGTCATTAAATGGGTTCTATCTTCAATAGCCTCCATGAGGATGTCTTGTATAAGCTCAGATCTGCTAATACCTAGATGCTTTGAGAGATCATCTATCTTCTCTACTAGTTCCTCTGGGAGAGATATACCGAACCTCCTCTTCATCCCTACCTCCTCATCAACGATATTATGTAGAATACCAACATAACGATGCCTATGACACCTGAGGGCGCTAGGCCAGTAGCTACGCTCAGTATCAAGCCAATCATCCCTCCAGCTAAAGAGAGCAGCAACCCTAAAAAGACGGCATTTTTCCCACTTTTAGCTAGAGAGGAGGCTGTTATACCAGGTAAAAGAACCATCACATGCTCTACCACGAATCCCACTGCTCTCAACAGTCCTACAGTAGCTATGGCTAGGGAAGCGACCATCATGGCGTCGTATATTGAAACCCTTATACCAGACAGCCTCACGAAATCCTTATCAACGCCTATCAATATATGCTCCCGAAGGAAGGGAACTATAAGGAAAAATACTATGACGGAGACTGCTAGCATGAAATAGACATCCTCCCATGTTACAAGCAGAGGATCCCCTATTATATAGGACCAAACACTAGTTTCCATTGGAAATGCTGTCAAAATATAGTAAAGAGCTATTACAGTGAAGGAGACACTAATGGAAACGAATATTGCAGTTGCTTCATCTGATCTGACCCCCCTAGATAGGAGAAGGGATACCATTGAGACCAGAGCGAGACTAAAGAGTACGGAACACACCTCAAACGGGCAGCCGATCAGGTTCAATGATATTATGGCGAGAAGAGCTGAAAGTAGAGCCGAATGCGGTAAAGTGCCTGCTAAGAATAAGAGTCTTCTAGATACTACTACGGGGCTAAGGATCCCATAAACTACGGAAGCTAGACCGACAACTATGACCCATCTAGGATCCATCATAAGCTCAAACGGCATATCCATCCACCACGTGGACGCATTTCTCAACTAGGAAGACGCTTCTACCATAGACCTTGCTCAGAAGATCCTCCCTTAGCACTTCCTTTGGGGGACCAAGTGCAGCTATCCCTCTGTTTACCACCATTAGCATTTTCGCTTTATCTAAAAAGAAGCTAGGGTCGTGGCTGCTTACCAATACTAGCTTATCCTCAGCGAGTTCCTTTATCATCTTAACTAAATCCACCCTTCCCATCGGGTCTACCGCTGTCAAGGGCTCGTCCATTATCAGGACAGGGGGGTCCCATACTAGAGATCTGGCTATGAATACCCTTTGCCTTTGACCCCCACTAAGCTCAAGGAGGGGCTTCTTCCTTATATCCCATATCCCCACTTGCTCCATTACCTTCCTCACTCTAGTCTTCATTTCCCTTGGAAATCTTATTCTGGGAGGTCTTCCCCTAAGCGCGATAGCGGATTCCACTATTTCCATCACATTAATCGGAAAGCTATAGTCTTCAGCTTTGAACTGAGGAACATAGCCCACTAGCTTACCAGCTTCCTCTGCTTTTCCGGTTACATCTATGCCATTGATAAAGACCTTTCCCTCTACTGGGATGAGTCCCAATATCCCCCTGAAGAGTGTGGTTTTCCCAGCTCCATTTGGTCCTATAACAACTATAAGGCTAGGACCTTCTAGCTTAAAGTTTTCCCTTCTAAATACAACTTCTTCCCCATAAGAAACTGTCAGATCAGATACTTCTATTGTAGGGGACATCTCCTATCGTGCACAAATTATATCTTATCCTTATAAAGATGTGCACATAGTAATACCTAATGGATGCAAGAGGGTCCCTTCTGCTCATACTCCTGCTTTTGCTATTCCTACTGCTAACGTTACCGATCCCAGCATACGCTAGACCTAGAGGATTGGTAATAGTAACTACCTTTCCAAACTTGGCTTCAGATGCTAGGCTACTAGCATGTAGCTCAGATAGTATAGAAGCCTTGGTTCCACCTGGAGTAGACCCTCATGAGTACGAGCTCAGGCCAAGGGATATCAGCTTACTTTCAAGCGCTGATATAATAGTGTCGACAGCTCACACTCCTTTCGAGAAGATGATTCATGATAAGGTGGTTAATGGGGAAATAAGAGCCCATCTTATTGAAATTCCCAGGATTAAAGGAATTATACTTAGGGATAATCCTGTCACGGGGCAGCCCAATTACCACATGCCCATATACGATCCTAGGAACTACATGATATTCATAAGTGAACTCAAAAGGATCATGAGCGAGCTGAATCCAGCATGTACCTCAGTATACAGTAGGAATTATGGGAGAATAGAGGAAAAAATTGAGGAGATTATTGAAAAAACGCCTAAGATGAATGTAACAGCTATAGCGGTCACACCTGTCGCTCAATATGCGGTGGAGTGGATGGGCGTCAAGGTGAAATATCTGCTCCTTAAGGATGTGGGCGTCCCTGCAACCCCTCCTGAGCTGATGGAAATGAGGAGAGAGGCCATGCTTGGAGGGATCGACATAATGATACTTGTGGGTAACAGCAAGACCCAGCTTAATATAAAGGCCGAGGAATTGGCAAGAGAATCTGGTATTCCTTCTATAACAATACCTTCTCCCCTTGAGAGCAGGAGCATTCCAGATAAGCTTTTGGACGTTGTAAATGACTTCTCTAACATTAATGAAACAAGCTGGAGAGGGAGAGAGGAGATCAGATACAGCATCGTCCCACTTGCGGTATCATTTCTAATCGCAATACTCTCCCTCTGGGGCATTGCATATATATTAATGAACCAAGAGAAGTGATTGGATAATGGAAGAGCTAGTGGAATAGGAGAGAGTGGACGCTATGTTACTGGGCTGGATAGGTGTTATAAGAATCTCTTGATCTTTTAGATATATGAGCGAGTGGGCCAGGAGAGCTCATCACTACCTCAACGTAACGGGTAGATTTAGAGGATTCAAGAATCTGAGTGAGGGACAGAAGTACCAGATTGTTAAAGAGGGCCTGATCGAATTCCTTAAGCTGAATCCGATATCTAAGGAAGAGGCAGAGGAGGCACTGGAATGGTTTCTATCGAGGAAAAAGGTTCATGAAGCTAGGGCTTTAGCTAAGATAATGAAGCTCAAGATAGGTAGGAGGAAGTAGCCTCCCTAATTATATTGAGCGCTATCTCTATGGCCCTCTTCAAGGTGAGCATAGGAAGGCTAGGTACTGGCTTTCTTATCCTAGAAGCCATCTCTGATGAATAGGGAACGTGAATGAAACCAGATATGGCCTTTAAACCCAATCTATCCACGGTTCTCAGGCTTTTATACATCACATAGTTGCATAGGTAGGTTCCAGCTGAATAGGAGAGAAAAGCAGGGATGCCTGCAGATCTCATTGCTTCGACTATTTTCCTCGTAGGAATCGTTGCCATATAGGCTAATGGACCATCCTCTTCTATGGGCTCATCAACGGGCTTCATACCATTGTTATCTGGGATCACAGCATCTACGATGTTTACCGCTATTCTCTCAACCTTTATTACTGGCCTTTCTGGTGCGAGTCCCAAGTTCAGGATGGCAGTAGGCTCATGCTCCCTTATCAGCTCCTCTATGATATGGCCTGCCTTTGAGAAAGATACTGGAAGAACCTCACCTATTATATCTCCACCCTCTAGCTCCCTCACAATCCTGCCTGTCGGGTTCTCTTGGATATCTCCCCATCGCTCAAATCCCGTTAGTAGTATCAAGTGCGCTCCCTCGGGTCTCACCAAATGACCCTCGAGATCTTAACTCTACTGCTTGCTTCTTCCAGCCTTAGCCACTCATCGAAGCTCATTCTCCAGCCAGCAGCATTAACATTATCCTCTACCTGTCTAGGATCCTTCGCTCCTGGTATCACTATCAAGTTATCGCTGGACATGAGCAACCAGTTTAGAGCTACTTGGGCTGGGGTCTTTCCGTGCTTCTCACCAATATCTCTGAGTATCTTCACAACATCATATATCTGTCTCATGTTATCGGGATGAAACAGCGCAGATCCTCCTCTCACATCATCGAACTCCGGTAGATTATCCGGTGCGTACTTCCCAGTTAGAGCTCCCTTCGCTAGCGGTGACCAAGCAATTACGCTTAGCCCGTACGCCTCAGCGTAGGGTATTATCTCCTTCTCAGCGTCCCTCTCCACAAGATTGTATCTGACCTGATCGCTCATTAAATCCTCAGTCGATAGGCATGACCAAGCCGAATCCATTAGTTCTACAGGGAAATCGCTCAGCCCTATATATCTGATAACTCCCTTATGAACCAACTCCTCTAGGGCCCTCATGTACTCACATGTTGGGAAATTATTCCATAGAGGGGGCCAGTGGACCTGCATCAGATCTATATAATCAGTACCTAATCTCTCCAAACATCTCTTCGTTCCTTTAAATACATCATATCTCGATAAGAATTCACCTGGAAGTTTTGTAGCTATAACAACATCCTCCCTTACCCCCAGTTCCTTTAATGCCCTTCCTAGAAATTGCTCGCTCATACCTCTCCCATACACAGCCGCTGTGTCGAAGAAGTTTATTCCAAGCTCCACGGCTTTCTCCACTATGAGCTTCGCATTTTCATACTCCGTGACTCCCCAAGAGTCGCTAAATTGCCAGGTTCCAAGACCTACGGCAGAAATCTTTACATCAGATGTCCCTAGATACCTGAACTCCATATGCCTTTCACTACATACTACCTTAAATCGGTTCATGTGGGTGAAAACAAAAGGCTTATTACTCTCCACCATCTGAGGACCCCGAGGCTAAATGGACGAAGTTGAGCAGATAGGGATGAACTGGGATCGCTTCTCCCAGAGAATAAGGGAAGATCCCTATGAATTCCTCGAGCTAGGACCCGATGATCTCAGGAATACGATAATGCACAGTCTCGTACCTCTAGCTAGGTTTCTAGGGGTTAAGGCAGTTGTATATGAGTGCGGCAGGTGGTATGCTAGAATAGAGAGGATGGAGCTAGATTTGGACGAGCCAGAGCTAAGCGAGGTCATGGACAAGGAATGCTACATATCCCTAGAGGATGAGAATGGGTGCGATGTCGTGGTACTAGCGATAAGAGAGGATGAAACAGGGGATTTAGAGGCTTTCACAAGGTCAGCGGGTGAAATCTTAGATATAATAATTAACGGAAAGGCCTGTGAGAACCAAGATGTCCCTTGGGACGACTTCTCTTGGTAGAAAGCTAACTTAAAAATAGTTCCCTTCTATTTCCTCATATGGATGTTGAGCAGTTAGAGATCTATGTTCTCGCTGAAGAACATGCTTCAGGAATGTTCTGGGCTCAGCACGGCATATCCTTCCTCCTAAAGGTTAGAATCGACGGTACTACCTACAAGCTACTCTTTGATATGGGGAACAGCTGGGAACCAATAAAGCACAATTTATCTCTACTGGGAGAGGACCTTAATGGATTAGTGGGGGTTGTCCTATCTCACAGGCATTATGACCACACAGGTGGCTTGAAAGGATTTCTCAAGGAGTTGAATAAGGAAGTTCCAATAATATCCCATCCCGACCTCTTTAAGCCTAATTTTGTACTTCCCTTCAGGGATATAGGTATTCCATACAGGAGAAGAGAGTTGGAGGAGCTTGGGGGCAAATTCATTCTTTCTAGAGATCCTATAGAGATTCTACCTGGGATAGTAACAACAGGCGAAGTACCTAGAATTTCAGAACTGGAGAGTAAGATGACCATAGATACTTACACCCTAGAGAATGGGAAGCTCATCAAGGATCCTCTGATGGATGACAGCTCTTTAATAGTGAAGATGGATGATGGATCTGTTATATTAACTGGTTGCTCCCATGCAGGGATCATCAATATATTGAAGCATACCATCAATTTGGCTGGTCCCATTAAGGCTGTAATAGGAGGGTTTCATTTAATTAGTGCAGATAAGGAGAGGATAGAAGGTACTGTAAGGGCCTTCAAGGAGTTAGATATTAAGGAAGTATACACAGGTCATTGTACAGGCATAACTGCTGAATGTGCCTTCAGAAACGAATATGGAGAGAGATTCAGGCAAATGGCTGTAGGGAAAATATATAGATTCTCCTAAAGTATATTAGAGAGTAAAGCTCTGCTAGATCATCCTTTCTCCTCTCTCGAACAAGATCGCTTCTCTCTAAAAAATTTAGATGCCATCTTAAGCTCCCTAGGTTTATCTTTCTAGATCCCTAGCTACCTGCCTCGGGTATACACCAGATTTACCCTCGAGCAAGCCATGGATCTATAGAAGGATTCGCCTTCTTAATGACCTATAGCCTAACTCCCAACTTGGATCAAACGCGTAGATCAGAAGCCTATCTTAGGGTAATCAACTTGGAGATATCTGGGTCTAAAAACTAACTAATAGATGTAAAAGAAGTAGGAGGAGCGGCTACCTCTATGAGCATGGCAGTGGAAGAAGCTGCTGTGATAATCGTCTGGTGAGGGCTATTATATTACATACCTCCCTTTCTCCTTACTCCATATTTATTCAATGTTTGAGATCTCGTTAGGAGAGATCTCTTCCTTACTCTCCTATACATGAATTCTATGGCAGCGAATGTAATGACTGTAATCCATATGGTATAAAACACGCGTCTATCTACCTGCCATTGGTAGTACATAAGTAACGAGAAGATGGCTAGAACCACCACTAGGCTTAGCGCCACCAATGACTTGCGAGCTCCTGTTTTATCAACCAATCTCAGATGGGAGATTATGGCAAATATATAAACTAGAAGAAACGTAGCACTGCAAATGGCGGCAATTCCATCTATATTAAACAAAAGAGCGAAAAGAAGCCCTAAACCTGCCGTTATGTAGAGCCCTTCCGAGGCAGAGAACCATGTTTTCCTCTCGAAGATGGGAGGAAGTTCTCCCTCCTTGGCAAGGGCATAAGCTATATTAGCTCCCCATAAATCGTGGCATTTGTGGCTGAGGATGTAGAGAATAAAGCTCCTATAGAGATGAAAGCGAAGCCAAGACTCCCCAAGAAGGGCTTAGCTGCTTCAGCTAGCGCATATTCCTTTGCCTTAACGAGTTCCTGAATAGGAAGGTTTCCAACTGCAACTATAGCTATGGAAATGTAAACTGCTGTCACTATAAGGAGACTTAGGCATATGGCCCTAGGCACATTCTTCTTCGGGTTCTCAATATCCTCTGATGCATTGGTGATCAGCCCGAAGCCCGTATAGCTCAGGAAGAATATTGTTGCTGCATAGACAGCGCCCATTAGGTGTCCAGCATCAAACTGGGGCATTACGTACCCCGGTTTTATGAACCAAAGTCCACCAAAAACAAAAATTCCTAGAACAAGGAGTTTACCTAAGACTATAAAGGACTCTGTTCTACCAACAGCCTTGGATCCGAAGAAATTCAGCGCTGTGAACGTAATTACAACCATGGTCTCAACTAGATCGAATAAGAAAGCAGATCTTTCCATCCCAATCAATGCGAGAAAATAGCCAGAAAATGCATTCGCAAATAGAGATAGAGAAACCACATAGCTCATCCACATGAGAAATGCTAGAGTACCCGTCAATTCGTTATCTCCCAAGCCCTGTAATATGAATTCTATGGGTCCCGCATTCGAGACGAACCTAGATCCAAGTTTAGCGTAGTTATATGCTACGAAGTAAGCAGCAAACGAGGAGAGCGTAAAAGCTAAGGGTAGATCTCTCCCTGCGACTTGGGCTCCAATTCCCAAAATAGAAAATATGATAGCCCCTATTATTATCCCGACAGCTATGGAAGTCGCTTCCCATAACGAGAGCTTTCTTCTCCTCAAATTATATCTTTTCTATAGAATTATGGGATTTCTTAAATTTTCCGATCCATCTTAAAGGTCTTCTCTTGAGGATAAGCCCTTAGGTAATGCAGAGGTCAATAGCAAATTAATTAAATTTCTTAGAGGTCTACCTTGTAATGAAACAGAATTTAGAGGAGCTCCTTCTAAAGTTCCAAAGGAATGAGATAACCGAGTATAATGTATATTTAAGCCTAGCTAGTAGATCTAAAGGGAAAAATAGGGAGATACTTGAAAGGATAGCTAAAGATGAGCTTAGGCATTATTCTATTCTCAAAAAACATACAGGCAGAGATGTGGAGCCCGATGCTGCGAAGATATTCCTATACTCCCTGATCGCTAAAATCTTTGGGGTGACCTTTGCAATAAAACTGATGGAAAGAGGAGAGGAAATAGCTCAAGAGGGCTATCAGCTTATTATGAATGATATACCTGAGGCTGCTTCACTCCTTAAGGAAGAGGAAGAACACGAAAACGAATTAATAGAGCTTATCAAAGAGGAAAGAGTGGAGTATGTAGGATCTATGGTCTTGGGACTAAATGACGCTCTCGTTGAATTAACAGGAGCGCTAGCAGGCCTTTCATTCGCTCTTCAGAATTCTAGGATTGTTGGAATGGCTGGTCTCATAATGGGAATTGCTGCCAGTCTATCTATGGCTGCATCAGAGTACTTATCTAGAAGATCTGAGGGTACTGGAAATCCACTCAAAGGTGCTCTGTATACTGGATTGGCCTATATAATTGCTGTATCTATACTTATAGCACCATTCTTCACGATAGAATATATATACTCTTCATTAATGGTCATGTTTCTCGCTGTCGTAGTTATAATAGCAATATTCACATTCTATGTCTCCGTCGTGAAAGATCAGTCTTACAAGAAACTCTTCGCTGAGATGGTAGGTATAAGCTTGGGAGTATCCGTAGCATCATTCGTCATAGGATGGGCTGCGAGGATCTTGCTTGGAATAGAAATATGATCGAAGGATAATCGAAGGGCTAACCTACTACCTGGATTACTTGATGAGTAATAGAATAAAAGGAAAAGAAAGAAAAAGGGCGAAAGGTGACGGTCAATCCCTGAGGATTAAATAGAACAAGGCTGCTACTGCTATCAGAAGCGGTATTAGGAACACTATCGTTATTGCATAAAGTTCTGGTAATGTTGCAAGGCTATTGGCGTTAGTGGTTAGGAGGGCCTGCTTGAATATGATTGGTAGGGAGTTGACTACTTCCGGCTGGGCTATGAAATAGGGAAGCTGGCTATGCATATTCAGGAGCTCCCCTGTTAATATCGTCGCCATGCCGGCCGGTCCGGCGATTTCTGCCCATCCAAGGACCTCATCTAGCTTAGATAACCCCCTAAGCACGTATATTACGGCGAAGAACTGAATTAGCACGAATATCATCTTGATGACGAAGAGCCAACCGTAGTTGTACTTAGGACTGGCCCCGAAGAGGAAGCCGAATATGTTCTCGAACTTATACTTCGATACGCTCAGACTTATCGCATACCAAGGCCCGAATATCACCATCAATGCTAGAAACAGAGCCCCGTACTCGATGAACTTCCCGACAAGCTCTGAGTATCTTTCCTTATTTGAGCCAGCCTTAGCATACCTATATGCATAGGCGGAGGCGAGCATTAGAGATCCCGCAGCTAATGCTCCAAATACGCTCTTCAAATAGAGAGGTAGGAATGTAGGATTGGTTAAAGCCTCTAACAGATCTAAATAGAGCTTAGGTTGTAGGTGCAGGCCTGTTGGTACGTTGAGGAATGCAAATACGGCCCTGAACCCGAATGGTATTATATAGCCGGTCAGAGCTAGTAGGGCTCCTATTGTGAGGTGTAGATTACCGGAGATCTTGTCCCAGAGGTACCAGTAGAGGACTATCGTGAGGAACCTCAGTGCTATCATGAGTATCGCTATGCCGAAGGGAGCAAAGGTCAGGTGACCAGCTAGCCCTAAGAACTGGGGATAGAAGCTCAGGAGAGATACTGTGAATGCCGTTCCAAAGACGCCAGCTATTGCATATGTACTGGCATAGTACCTCATCAGGTTCTTGGCCCTGTCCATCAGGAAATCATCATTCCCCTTCCTAGCCATCCACTCGAGCAAGGGTATGAAGGTCGCTAAGGCAATATCCAGATTTACTAGGATTATATGGAGCCCGAATGTGAGGGAGATAATAGCAGATACTGGCAGAGGTGCCTGCATGGGATCACCTCCTCCACAGGAACCAGTAAACCCCGATGACCAGCACCGCAAGTATTGCTGCTAGGAACACAGCTATGCCAGCAAGCTGCCAAGCGGGTGGCGGGTTTATCGTATACTCAGTCCTGACATCCATTATTCCATATATGGCCCATGGCTTCCTTCCCATCTCCCTTACTCCCCATCCTAGAAAGCTCGTTATATGGGCTATAGCAGGCGATATCACCCCGAGCCAAAGGCTCCATTTGGGGGGCATTCCTCTATAAACTAGAAATACCATAACTAAGGCAATAAGTCCCAGCAGGACTCCCAATCCTATTTTTGTGTAGTATAGGTAATGTATGATGAGAGGAGGTCTATATTCCGGCTTTATTAGGTCATATGAAGGAAGCTGGGCTTTTGGAGATCCATAAGCAAGTAAAGGCATTATCTGCTTGGTTAATGGTCCCATTCCGATCATCTCAGGCAAGCTCTTTATTTGGGACGTTGTTGCTTCCATTGCAGCGAACTTCTCCGGGTTGTGCCTCGCTACCGCTTCACCCATCGCATGACCAAATGCCGTACCTTGGAGGGCTACTACTATGAGAGCTACGATGGCCGCGAACTTGAGCCCCCTGATGAAGTACCCTCTTTCATCCTTTCCTGACCTGAGAAGCCTAAGGGAGTAACCTCCCATCACCGTGAAGGCTGACACGGTTAGGGCAGCACCAAGTGCGTGCAGGTACGTCGCTAGGTAGCCTCCCGATAGGAAGGTTATCACAAAAGCCCCAACGTTCTTCACGGTATTAGCTACTATCTGATCTATTACTGATTCAAGCGGCAGGGAAGATACCGATTTAAGGGCCTCAGGTTTTATAACTGCCGCCAATGTACTAGCTCCCACGGTCTTCCCGCTGAAAGCCTCATACATGAGCGTCCTCACTAGACCAGATGGGATAGTCACGGTTACTTGGTTATGAGAGACGCTGAGTATCTTCACCCCAACTGCGGCCAGCTTGTTGACGTCCAATATCTGGGCCAACTGGGCTGGCACTATCAACAGGACATCAGGGGGAGCCCAGCTCGATGGACCTACCATCGGGTTGTAGTGAGCAATTACGTTGGCCGGAGCCTGCATGAAAGAATTAACGCTCAATATCATTGCTCCTGAGAACCAAGCTCCTATAAATGCCAAAGTACCGACAAGCACGTGGACCTTGGGCGACATCTTGTCCTCGGCATAGAAGTACATGTATACGAAAACAGCCTCCATTATGAAGGCGAAGATCTCCATGTAGAGGGGAAAGTATATGTACCTACCCGCAGCTTCCGTCAGGTTTGGCCACAGTAAAACTAGGCCGAACTCCGAGGCAGTTCCTGTAGCAGCTCCAACTGCAAAAACGGCCACGAATCCCTTGGCTAGAGTCCTAGAGATCTTCTTCCAATGATCGTTTCCCGTCCTTAGCCAGATAATCTCGGCAATCACTGCAAGAAAAGGCAGACCAAGGACGTACTGTAAGATAAACCAATGAACTTCTATCCCTATCATTGAGAGGAGCCTTGCCCAATAGGCTGGGTAAGAAGCCCACTGGGAAATTATTCCTATAGGACTCATATTGGATCTGAAAGGTTACTTTATATATAATTAATATAAGATTTTGGTTAGATTTCCAAACTATTTGTTTAACGATAGACGTAGTGACATTATGATTCGTATCCTAATGTCATGGAGCAACTCTAGTACGGGCAGAGCAGAGAGCTATCTATTCTCTGAGTCTACTCTCAAAGAGAATCCTGTTCTTCAATTTACCCACTCCCCATACTTCTATCTCCACTATATCTCCATGATTAAGGAGTTTAGGGGGATTAGAGAACCCTCCAACACCAGAAGGTGTACCAGTAGCTATTAGATCACCAGGTTCCATGGTCATGCCTTTACTTAGGATCATAAGGATATCCCAAGGCCTGAATATCATCTGACTAGAGCTAGCATACTGCCTTCTCTCTCCATTAACTAATGTGGTAACCCCTAATTCATCGAAGTTAACTGAAGTATCTATCCAAGGCCCTATTGGAGCGAAACCATCTATGCTCTTTCCCCTAACCCATTGCCCATCTCTTCTCTGTAAGTCCCTAGCGGTAACATCATTGAAGGCGAGGTACCCAAGTATGGATTCCTTCGCAGCTCTTTCATCCATCCTCCTTCCTCCGTTTTTCAAAATGAACGCTATCTCACCTTCGTAATCTACCTCCCTTACGTAGTCATCCGGCACGATCACATCGGAGTATGGACCGTTCAGAGCGGTTCTAGGCTTCATAAATATAACTGGCTCCTTCGGTGGCTCAAAGCCAGTTTCAGCAGCATGTTCAGCGTAGTTCTTTCCTAAGCATATGATCTTAGGCGGATCTGTGATGGGCCTGAGGAGCCTAACCTCATCCAGGGGGATGGTCCTCCCGAATGATTTGTCCTCTAGCCTAAGGACGTCATCAATTACCGGAAGCTTTATCAGCTCATCCAAAGTGGGGGGCATTTCCCTGCCGAGTTTCTTGCCTATCTCCTCGGAGGGTACGATCTCACCATCGTATTCAAGTCCATAGTCAATCGCCTTATCATGAATATACCTGACTAATCGCATAATGAATTTAGAGGGTAGTGCTAATCAAGCTTTCGCGAGATCAATATGGACTATCTCCCTCAACTCGATCAATATTGCGTGGGGTATCATCAGGTTCTCCGGAACGTATCCATAGAGGATATCTTCCCTCATCTTCTCCTGAAGCAATCCTTCCTTTAAAGCCTTGTCTACCCTGGAGAACGGATCATAAGGCTTGAGTTCCTTCCATTCCCTAGCTATCAGGAAAGCTAATAGTCCAGCTTGCTTGGCCCCAGCTATATCATGACTTGGTGAGTCTCCTATATGGAAGGCTCCCCTGCAGTTACAGATATTCATCGCTACTCTGAATGCCTCTGGTCTTACCTTAAGGTATCCCAGTCTGTCAGTTGTCAAAATAGAGTCAAAGAGGTCGTAAATTCCTAGTTCCCTTAAGATAACATCCTGATACTTTGAGAGACCGCCCGTCATCACGCACACCTTATAGCGTCTCTTTAAGGCCCTTACTGTTTCAATAGAATCCTCGTAGATGGAGGTAGAACCGCTCCTGACGGCATCAAGCAAGAGCGAGAGGGCATCGAATTGCTCATCCATCTCGACTCCAAGCATGCTCATGGCCCGCGGTAAAATGGTATCCCAATCGAATGCATGTAAATAGTCTCCCAACAAGATCCTTTCTCTCATTATCTCCCTTACCTTTTCTCTAAGAAGACGGATAGCTTCTTCACGACTTATATCCCTACTCCTAGATAGAACCTCAGCTGGTTTACCTAGCAGATATTCTCTATAGCCGGTTCTAATAATGGTGTGATCTAGATCGAGGAACGCGCACCTCATTCGGCTCATATGCATGATTGAAAGGGAAAAACTTTCCCTTATTCGCGGGAAGTTTGAGAAGAGGAAGTAATTCCCTTGAAGGAATAAGAAAGTGGAAAAAGCTTTATGATGCTATCTCATGCTAAATTAACGTCCTCAGCTCATCAGTAGCTCTCTTATACTGGAGCACACTTCCCAAGTCCTCATATTACCTCCGACATCTGGGGTGGTATAACCTAACTCGCAAGCCCTCCACACAGCCTCTTCTAGGTCGTTAGCTGCTTCTCTGTAGTTAAGCCATTTAAACATCATCGCCGCAGAGAGTAGAGTGGCCATCGGATTTGCGATTCCCTTACCAGCTATATCAGGTGCTGTCCCGTGTACTGGTTCGAAAATAGCCCTCTCATCCCCTATGTTCCCACTTGGATACATTCCCAGCCCTCCTATATATGCGGCCGCCAAGTCGGCCAATATGTCGCCGAACATGTTAGGTGTTATGATGAGGTCGAAGGGCCTATCCATCGCTAGCCTCATGGCAGCGGCATCAACGTACATATCCCTATAGCTAAAGCCTTCCTCCTCCGCTAGAGATGAGCATACATCTCTGAATAGCTTGCATCCGAGCAGAACATTAGCCTTGTGAATCACGTAAACATTCCTCTTTCCATTCTCCCTAGCATATTTATAGCCGTATCTACATATCCTCTCACTACCTCCCCTAGTTATTATCCTCAGATCGACCGCTACATCCCTACTCGACCACCCTGCCTTAACGTAGAGGCCCTCTGTGTTTTCCCTGATTATCGTCACATCGAATCCTTTAACCGCGTTGGGAACAGGATAAGCCTTAGCCGGCCTTAAATTCACATACAAGTCGAGTTTCTGCCTCAGTGGAAGGATCACTTCCTTGGCTGTCTCTCCGACAGCTACCATCAAGGTGGCATCTGCCTTCCTCACACCCTCAAAGGTTTCTCTTGGAAGGGCAGTACCTCTCCTCTCCTTAGTCTCATCCCCTGCATCATATAGCCTAGTTTCCAGAGCCATGCTATGCTTATCCGCTAGGGTCTCGAGTACTGGAATGACCGCTTCCATGATCTCCGGACCTACGCCATCACCTGGAATTAGAGCTATTCTCGGCATGTAACCTCCTCCTCAGATAGGGAACCAAACCTCCTGCTTCTAGAATATCCATCAAAAATTCTGGAATACTCGTTCCTCCTAGCTCCCTATTCTTGGCAGGAATCCTCACGATCCCTGCCTTAATATCTACTTCTATGTATTCCCCATCCTCTACAGTATCGCTTATTCCAGGGACCTCCATTACTGGAAGGCCCACGTTGATCGCATTTCTGAAGAAAATGCGGGAGAAGCTCTCCGCTAATACTATCTTAATTCCCGCATACTTCAGGGCTAAAGGGGCTTGCTCCCTACTCGAGCCATAGCCAAAGTTCCTTCCTGCTACTATAATTCTCCTCTCCTTAACCTTATCCCCAAACATGGGATCTAGATCCTCCATCGCATGGGTTCTAAGTATGCCTGGATCAGCTCCGTGCTTAAGGTAGCGCCCAGGAATTATCACGTCCGTGTCCACGTCGTCCCCGTACTTTATCACCCTTCCTCTAATCACATAATCACCTCCCTAGGATCGGTTACTCTGCCAGTGAGGGCGCTAGCTGCCACAGTACTTGGGCTTGCTAGGTAAACTCTGGAATCCGGATGGCCCATTCTTCCCCTGAAGTTCCTATTTGAGGAAGATATACCCACCTCTCCAGGTCCCAAGACCCCTAGATGAGCTCCTAGGCAAGGCCCACAGCTGGGAGGTCCTATTACAGCCCCGCTCTCTAATAAAGATTCTAGAAGCCCCATTCTCAGGGCTTCCCTGTAAACTCTTCTGCTACTTGGTATTACGATGAGCCTGACCTTCTCGCTAATCCTCTTACCTCTAAGGATTCTTACTGCTGCTTTGAGATCGCTCAGCCTTCCTCCGGTACATGATCCTATGAAAGCCTGGTCTATCTCCTCATCTACCTCGCTCGCAGCTTTAACATTAGCCGGTGAGTGAGGAGCCGCCACTAAGGGCTCTAAAGAGTTGACATCGAAGACGAGTTTATCTTCAAAGCTTCCCTTATCCGAGTACTCGGGTCTCGGGGACCTCCTAGCTCTTCCCTCCAAGTACCTAAATGTGATCTCATCCGGCGATATGAAACCCGTCTTAGCCCCGGCCTCAACAGCCATATTGGTGAGCACGAATCTCTCATCCATCTCCAATTCTCTTATTGCCGATCCATCGAATTCTAGAGCTTTATATATAGCACCATCAGTTCCTATGACTGATATGACTTGCAAAATAAGGTCCTTAGCATGAACGAAATCTCTGAAGCTTCCCTCACCCCTCACCAGTATCGTGGGGGGTACCTTGAACCATAACTTGCCTAAAGCCATAGCTGCAGCCATTTCCGTAGCTCCTATTCCGACAGCAAATGCTCCTAGGGCTCCAGATGTGGGAGTATGCGAGTCGGTACCTATCAAGATATCTCCAGGAACGACATGCCCTCCTTCTGGCATGACCACATGGCATATACCCCCTCTTCCGACCTCGTAATAGGCACCGAAGTTGAAGCGCAGGTGGAATTCCCTCAGTCTCCTGCTCAATATAGCTGATTCTATGTCTTTCGCTGGGACGAAATGATCCTGTATAGCTATTACCCTCTCAGGATACTTAACCTCAGCTCCTATATCATTTAGGGCGTCCTCAACCAATGCCCCCATTGGATCATGTATCATGTAGGTATCTATTTCAGCCTCCACAATGTCGCCGACGTTAGCGTCTCTTCCGGAAGCCCTGCTTAATATTTTCTCAATGGCCGTTCTCATTAGTCATCACCTTATTCAGGGCATCGACGAGGGCTTCCATGCTAGCTTCCACTATATCTTCGCTGAGGCCAAATCCCTCAGCGGCCATGCCATCGGACTCGACCTTCACATATACTTCCCCTACGGCGTCAGTTCCTTTACTTACAGCGTTGAGCTTGAACCTTGAAAGCCTGAACTTTGGCATTCCATCTATGGATTTAAGGGCGTTAGCTATTGCATCTATCGGTCCTACTCCCCAGCCCGCGCTTCTAATTTCCCTTCCCTTAAGCCTCACCTCGATCCATGCAGATGGAGTCACTCCCTTGCCTGTTATGACCGTCCATTTCGGTACTTCCATGAGCCTAACCCCTGTCTCCCCAACAACTTCCGCTACTATCTTGGAGAACCTCCTCTCAGTTATTTTTATCCCCTTATCTCCCAATTCCTTTATTTTAGCAACTATGAGGTCAAGCTCCTCCTTACTAACATCGTATCCCAGCTGTTTGACTGCTTTTTCCACGGCATGCCTTCCCGTGTGTTTGCCGAGTACTATACGCCTTTGCATCCCGACTGCCTCTGGAGAAAGGGGCTCATATGTGCTAGGGTGACCCAGTATTCCATGTACATGTATGCCTGATTCATGTGAAAAGGCATTGTCTCCAACGATAGGAGAGTTAGGCGGGACTTGTATCCCGGTAAGTCTCTCCACAAGCTCTGAAACAGATCTAAGCTTTGAAAAGTTTATTCTCATCTTAATGCCATAGAGGAAATGCAAGGATGTGACAAATTGCTCTAAAGAGGCATTTCCAGCTCTCTCTCCTATACCATTCACAGTTACATGAGCCTGTTGGGCTCCTGCCTCTATACCAGCCAGCGAATTTGCAACAGCTAGACCGAAATCGTTATGGCAGTGGACGCTTACGGGGACCTTAAGCTCCCTAACTACTATGCCTACGAGGGATCTCATGGCAGGAGGGGACATGACCCCTACAGTATCGGGTATATCTATCCTATCCGCTCCGGCCCCCTCTACGGCCTTGAATATTTCAATCAAGAAATCAAGCTCGGTTCTTGTCGCATCCTCGGCTGAGAATTCTACATTTACTCCTCTAGATTTAGCATACTCTACTGCCCTGACCGCCCTTTCAAGAACCTCTCCCTTGCTCATCCTAAGCTTGTACTTTCTGTGAAGTGGAGATGTGGCAATGAAGACGTGGATAGTATCCACACCTAAATCTGCAGCTAGATCGATATCCTTCTGGGTTGACCTGGCAAGGGCGCATACTTCAGACTTTACGCTTCCCTTAATATCCCTTACCGCTCTGGCTATATCTTTAACGGAATTAGCCTCTCCGCTCGATGTTATCGGGAATCCTGCCTCTATTGCATCTACTCCTAGATCATCCAAGGCGAGTGCTATCTCCACTTTCTCCTCTGGAGTCAAAGAAACGCCCGGAGTCTGCTCCCCATCCCTCAAAGTTGTATCAAAAACCCTAACTCTCTCAGGGAGATTGAGGCTCTCCCTAACGGAAGAATCGAAGCTAGATACGTAGGCTACTCTAGTTCCAAGGGACCACCTTCCGTGGTAGAGGAATCAGTAATTAAAAATGTATCCCTTATACAGGCCCGCACAGATGCGTCAATGGAATCACGATATCATCTTAACGGTAGGAAGGAGAAAATTTCATAAGGTGGGTAGATAGGCAGTAGAAAGGGAGAAGGCGGGAAGAAAGAGGAGGGAAATGATTTCTTAGCTACGGAGGCTTTATTCTAGTAGACGTAAGTCTCCTCCTTTCTTTCTTCGGGAGGTGCATGGGCCCTTAGAGTCTTCTTAACTTCCTCGAAGTACTTCAATATATCTTCCGTCAGACTCGGCTTTATCGAGCTTAGAGCCTGCTCAAAATGCCTCATCTCAACCTTCTCTGCCTTTATATCCTCCCTAAGAGCTGCCATGGCTGCTTCCCTAACTAATGCCGCCAGGTCAGCTCCACTGAATCTTTCGGTGGCTAAAGCGATCTTCCATAGGTCCACATCATCAGCTAGAGGCATGTTCTTCGTCTGAACTTTCAGTATCTCGAACCTCGTATTTAGATCAGGAGGTCCAACGTAAACAAGTCTCTCAAGCCTTCCAGGCCTAAGAACAGCAGGATCTACTAGATCAGGTCTGTTAGTGGCTCCTATGACAACAACATCTCTTAAGGGTTGTATTCCATCGATCTCAGTCAGCATCTGGCTAACTACTCTCTCCGTGACCCCTGAGTCTATGTTGATCCCCCTTCTGGGGAACAAGGAATCTATCTCGTCTATGAATATTATGGCTGGGGCAACTTGCCTAGCCTTCCTAAACACCTGCCTCACGGCTTTCTCGCTCTCTCCTACCCACTTGCTCAGAAGCTCAGGTCCCTTGACACTTATGAAGTTGGCTTCACTCTCGTTGGCTACTGCCTTAGCTAACAGCGTCTTACCACATCCTGGAGGCCCATATAGGAGTACTCCCTTCGGAGGTTCTATTCCCAGCCTCTTGAACGCATCTGGATTCTTCAGAGGAAGCTCCACTACCTCCCTCAATTCCCTCTTAACTTCTTCCAGTCCTCCGACATCACTCCATGAGACATTGGGTACCTCTATGGATATCTCCCTAAGGGCAGAAGGTTGAACCAGCTTCAATGCCTCCATGAAATCATCTCTGGTAACTTCCAGCTCCTCAAGTATTTCTATTGGTATAGTCTCGGCCTCTAGATCTATCTTGGGCAGGACCCTCCTCAGGGACGCCATGGCTGCTTCCCTAACTAATGCCGCCAGGTCAGCTCCTACGAACCCATGAGTTATATCAGCAAACTCGTTCAGGTCCACATCATCAGCCAGGGGCACGTTCCTAGTATGTATCTGAAGTATCTCCTTCCTCCCCTCCCTATCTGGGACCCCTATCTCTATTTCCCTATCGAATCTCCCAGGCCTCCTCAAAGCTGGATCTAAGGCTTCCGGTCTGTTAGTGGCTCCTATGACAATTACCTCGCCCCTTCCCTTCAATCCATCCATCAAGGCCAATAACTGGGCCACAACCCTCCTTTCAACTTCTCCAGTTACCTCATTCCTGTTAGGGGCTATAGAATCTATCTCATCTATGAATATTATGGAAGGGGCATTCTTCTCTGCCTCCTCAAATATCTCCCTGAGCCTTTTCTCGCTCTCTCCGTAATACTTGGACATTATCTCGGGCCCCGATATGCTTATGAAATGAGCATTGCTCTCGTTGGCTACTGCCTTAGCTAACAGCGTCTTACCACATCCTGGAGGCCCATATAGGAGTACTCCCTTCGGAGGTTCTATTCCCAGATGCCTGAATAGTTCAGGATGTTTGAGAGGAAGCTCGACCATCTCCCTTATCCTCTGGATCTCCTCCTTCAGACCTCCTATATCCTCGTAAGTTACGGTTGGTAATATGATCTTAGAGAGCTCTACGGGCTTCTCCCTGACCTCTATCACGGTACTGGGGCCAACCTTACCGAAAGATCCCGGAGTGACGTTCACAACAACAAGGGGAATGAACCTCTGGAATATGGGTATTAGCACTATGTCCCCTTTCGTCACGACGAAATCGAACAGCCTCCTCTTGACCCAGCTGTGAAAATCAGGGGCTACCCTTATCATATGATCCTGAGGGGCTAAAATTACCCTATTCGCCTCTCCAACATCGATCGGCCTTACTCTTACCTTCTCCCCAGTCCTCACACCCGCGTTACCCTTGATTATCTTATCCATCCTTATATACCTAGTGCCAACGTCCATGCTCACAGAGGGCATTACCCTCGCATGGGTCACCCTTGATCCATATATCCTCACATAATCGCCGCTCGTGAGATTGAGTTGCTTCATTATCTCTGGATCTATCCTGACTATTCCCCTACCGAAATCGGTCTGTTTTAGCACATCAGCAACGATAAGCGTTACATCTTTCACATCCTTATCCTCCCTCTTTGAAGGCTGCTTCTTCCTCAACGACCACACCTCGTTTCCTACTCTATGGAAGGGTTTATTAATTTTGCACGATAAGCACCGGACGTCAGGACGATGGATATACCTCTCATAAACTCTGGAGCCAATATGAAAGCGGATCTCCTACTTAGAGGGGAGTATATAAACGTTTACACGAGTGAAATATTCACCGGTAAGATAGCAGTGAAGGACAGTAGGATCCTGTGCAATGACGAGGAAATGGAGGCAAGGGAGGTCGTAGATGTCAATGGAATAATAGTTCCTGGGTTAAAGGATGCCCATATAAATATAGAGAGCAGCAAGCTGACACTCAAGGGATTGGTTGATGTGTAGGGGAAGGAGCCAATTCCTCCAGTACTGGAGGTGACCTGATGAATGGAGATAGGTGTTGAGGTATCTCCCTCTAAGAAGGGAGTGTTCCTGAGGAGAGTAGCAAGCCTCATGGGGAAGGTTGATTTCATATCGATACCTGATTCCCCCTTTGGAAGACCAGCGCCCTCCTCCCTAATAATGGCCACTCTCCTTAAGGTCATAGGAATGGAGACAATACCCAACTTCAGGTTAGCAGATAGGAACGAAGTATCCTTCCTATCCGAAATGATGGGTATCAGAGAGTTAGGTATCGATAGGGTCCTCCTAGTTGGAGGGGATCCTCCGATCATAGGGAAACCTACTGATCTAGATCCTGTAAGGGCTATCTCCCTCTTAAAAGACTGGGAAATAGATCTAGAGATTGGAGTAGCATCTTCTCTGAGGCCTAGCGATAGAATCAAGAGGAAGCTAGAGGCAGGAGCAGATTTCGTAGTCACGCAGCCCATACAGAGGGTTAAGGATCTGATCCCCCTATCCAATTTCATAGGGGATGTTCCCCTCTATGCAATGATCATGCCAACGCTGAGCGAGCTCGAGGATTATGTACTCAGAGCGATGGAGATAGAGGAAGTACTGGAGATCGATTATAAAGCACTGCTTGATGATCTCAGGGAGTCAGGCTTAGTCAAGGGAGTAGTGATAAGCGTACCTAGGAGACCCTCTAAGGTACATGAGATCCTAAGGTGATGCTATGCTTAAGCTGGGGGGAAAGTTAGGTGAAAATCCTCCTCTGATGATCGGTTCCATATTTTACAGAGGTGATAGAAGAGTAAAGGACCATGAGAGAGGTATATTTGATGAAAACGCTGAGAAGAAATTAATAAATATGGATATAAAGGCTGCCAAGGATCTAAATTTTCCCTATGCCATAGATGTGATAATCTCGAGCAAGAGAGCTGCTGAACCCTATCTAAAATTCGCATCGCAATTCGATGTTCCAATATTGGTGGATGGATTAACATCAGAGATCAGAGCCTATGCCTACGAGACTACGGCTAAGTTGGGAGTGTCAGATCTCGCAATTGCCAACGCAATATACCCTGATAGCACCGATGATGAGATCAGGGCCATAAAGAGATCTAGGATAAGGAGGGCTATTTTAGTGGCTTTTGACCCTAAGAATGCATTAGATAGCTTAAATCCAGAGAAAAAGCTTTCTTTATTGGAAGAAAATCTTATTCCCAAGGCTGAAGAATCCGGTGTGGAGCAGATATTGGTGGATGTCGTGGTACTCGATCCAGCTTCCCTATCGTCTGTAGCTAGCTCCCTATCCTATCTGAGGGACAAGGGGTATGTAGTAGGATGCGCACCGGCTAATGCCCTTGCCTTCCTGAGCAAAGCCAGATATGGTGCAGATGCCTATCCTATGCTCACAGCGGCATTATCTTACCTGAGAATTAAGGGTGCTGATTTCATGATATTCGGCCCTGCTGGCAGGTTTAAAGGGATAGCAAAAGGTCTAGCCTTCTTAGAATCCTTACTTGCTCTAGACTCAAATATACCCAGAGATAGATTGAAGAACCATCCTTTTATAGTATTGAAGGGGCTACAGAGAGTTTTCCAAGAGATGTCCAGAAGCAACCCGTAACTTAGCTAGGTGGAATATCTCGATCTCTAGAGGACTGCTTCACGGAGGGTTAACTAGTAGTTAAGCGGTAGGAAGACAAGCAAGTCTCTGAGGCCTTGCAGTGAACCTATGAAGGGGTATCAATGCCTACCAACTTCAAGGCTTCGGCTCCTAGTTTCTTTCCAAGCTCTCTAGCCATAGAGAGATCCTCTGGTTTAGGCTTTCCCTTAAACAGCAGCTCTTCTATCACGGGAATCTTCAAGTTCTCAAATTCTCTCATAACAGCCTTTGTCCCCCCTCCTCCCCAACTGTAAGATCCTAGAACAGCAGCTACCTTATTCTTAGGCCTATATTCCTTTAGAAGATCCATGTATATTGTTATTCCGAAGAAAGGCTTTCCGTTATGGGTGGAAGTCGCCACGAGTATGGCGCTCGCCTCCAACGTATAAGCCAAAAGATCGTCGTAGTAAACGTTAGAGCTATCCACTACTATGGGCTCCAGACCTGCCTCCCTTAACCCGTCGGCAGCAGCCTCAGCCATTTTCGCGGTATTCTCATATTGGCTCCCAACTACAATCAAGGCCTTCTTGGAGGGTTTCCAAGAGGACCATTTCTCATATAAGGAGATCACCTCATCTGCATTCCTATGGAGGGCACCATGGGAGGGGGCTATGATCTTAGGAGATATCTCCTTTACCTTTGCCACCGCCTTAGAGACCATCCTATCGAAGGGCATCATGATAGAAGCATAGTAGTCAATTAGCTCAAAACCGCTTGGATCTTCCTCGTAGAAGACCTTATCACTGGCTCCATGCGACCCAAACAGGTCGCATGTGAAGAGTATGGACTCCTCTTCCAAATAGGTGAGCATGGTATCCGGCCAGTGAACCATCGGTGCCAGAATGAACTTGAGCGTCCTATTACCTAAGCTTATTTCCTCACCATCTCTAACCTCCCTTGACCTTTCCATTGGAAAGTCTGCCAGTGATTCTCCTATGGAGAGAGCTTGCTTCGTTCCTAGCAATATAGCGTTAGGCGCTATCTTCATGAGATCAGCTATCGTACCGGAATGATCAGGTTCGGTATGCTGCGTTACTATGTACCTTATCTCCTCAGGATCTGTTACGCTCTTTAAAGAATCAAAGAATTCATCAGAGAATCTAAAATCAACTCCATCTATTATAGCTACGCCTTCGCTTCCCTTAACCACATAGAAATTGTAGGATGTCCCCCTTGGAATCGGCCAGAAGTTCTCGAACTTATCCAATTTCCTATTAAGAATTCTAATTAGAGTAACATCATCCGTTAAGTTCTTCTTAAACCAGTCCATGCGATCACAGGATAATTGTGAGGGTAATCGATAAAAAAGATTGACCAATGGTTCCCTGGATGCGCATATATGATGAGTTGAATGCCGGTAGATTCATAGAGAGACCAAACAGGTTCCTTGTGATAATCAAGACCTTGGGAAATAGAAGGAAGTGCCACCTGAGAGATCCTGGAAGGCTAACTGAACTGCTCAAGCTAGGAGTTCCCATAATTTTCATGGAAAAGAGGAATAACGTAAGAAAGACGAATTGCGAAGTTCTCTTGGTATGGAGCGGTTCAGTGTGGGTAATAGTAAACTCAGGCCTCCACAACGATCTAGCGGAGGAAGTCCTGAGGAGTAATCTGATACGAGAGTTATCGGGATTCCATGAGATAAAGAGAGAGGTACACTTCGATGATAGCAGGATAGATTTCCTCTTGGAAGGAGATAATAGCAAGATGCTCTTGGAGGTCAAGGGATGTACCCTAGTAGAAGAGGGAAGGGCCTACTTTCCCGATGCCCCTACAGAAAGGGGGAGGAAGCACGTGATCAGCCTAATTAAGGCATTAGATAGGGGTTATAGAGCAGCTATCCTCTTCTTGGTTATGAGACCTGATGCTAGATCCCTTGCTCCAAATTGGAAAA
Source organism: Thermoproteota archaeon (assembly GCA_027491785.1). Taxonomy (GTDB): domain Archaea; phylum Korarchaeota; class Korarchaeia; order Korarchaeales; family Korarchaeaceae; genus Korarchaeum. Next base: position 42,698 of record JAOZGJ010000039.1, read on the forward strand.
CTGATAGGGAATTCTCAGATTATCTGAAGAGGGCTGTGGAGAGGGGTGTGGAGGCCTATGCCCTTACCTTTGCGTATATATCTAGGAATAGGAACATAGTTCCAGTCAGTAGGATACCAGTAGTCCTACAACAATGACTTCTCAGCATGCCTCCTCGCTCCCCAGTAGATCAGTAAGATGGAGAGGATCACCATTGATATGAACGGATCCGAGCATGGACTGGTGGGACCTGAAGGGTTACATTTGAACAGAGGTCCGGATATCATACTGGGAACAGTCCATGTGAGAGCAGGAATTACGGCAAATAACTCCATAATGGAAGTACTTGCGGAAGCACCAGCTATCAACATTACTGAGAGGGGTATTAGGGCCCAAGATGGTCTTCCACCCGCTACCAATAGGAACAAGCCCATGGCCAACACGGATTCCTCATATCCCCTCCTAGAAAGCAGTACAACTATGACCCCAGCAGCTAATGTCCCAATTAAAACAGAGTATAATCCCATTAATGGCCAGAGAATTCCTCCAATGACATCTTTAGGCCAATTAAAGAATCCTTTAATTGGAGATAATATGAGGAGACCTAGCAGTAGGGCTAAGAGGTCTTTTTTCCTTCTCCTTGATATTATAGTAATCGAGAGGGCTAGATTTAGTGGATTTAATGCTGAAGCTAGTCCAACGAGTAAGGAACCAACTAGCCTCCTTTCCCGTGATATGAAGAGGAGCCCATCTAGTGCTAATGCTAGGGAGAGGAGGGTCCAATCATACCCTGATAGAAATATGAGAGCTAAGATTGGCATATACTCCAGCTTTCGAGCCAATTCTCCCGAATCCAGCGAGAATATCAACGAAGATAGGAGTATCAAAGAACTGTAAATAAGCCCCCTGACCCACATCTCACTTGATATTTGCCCTAAATATTGGGTAAGCACATTGGATAATCCATAATCCTCCAGACCAAGTAAAACTGCTGGACTTTGAGGCAGGAGAGCCATGTAGTAGAGAGCCAGTGAGGAGAAGACCGATGTAATAGCAGCTATTATAAGAGCAAGGGATCTGCGATCCATGTCTAGGAAAACCCTGAGAAAGGATAGCTCCCCTGGGAGAGGTATCTCCTCCCTTCCTAGGAGGGCGCCAAATATCCTTCTCCAACCACTGCTCAAATATCTATCTAATTCCCTTTCCCTGATTGTGAGGTAAAAGAGAGCAGAAGAGAAAGATAATGCAACTGCAGGAGATAATTGAACGGCATAAAAGCTGTAAAGCGTTCTATTTCCCTTCATAAAGACGCCAGTATATCCCAAAACTATGGAGGCGACGAATAGCATGGGTATATAGTCCCTCCTCCTCTCAATTAGGGCAGGTAGGAGCATTATCGTGAAGAGGAAGACTATCGAGTAACTGACCAAGTTGACCCTGGCAATTAGGTCCGGATTGTAATGCAGCGCCATGGGCGCCACATTAAAGAACCATCCCCAAGGCGGGGATGGTACAGGCCCGCTTCCCCTACTTGTTGTATGCCAAGCGATCGCGCTTAAATTTTCTTGAATCCATCTCCTCAGCCCGAAGTGAATTATCAGGGGTAGCGATACCAAAGGATATACTAGAGCCGGAACTAGGGACTTGATCAGGGAACTTGCTACTTTCTCCCTCCTGTAAACTCTGAGATAGAGATATATCGCGAGAACAACGAACAGTCCGCTAAACTTCACGGAAAAAGCTAGCCATGCGGCTATGGAAGCGGCCAAAGGTCTATCATAGATCACTAGAAGTATGGCGAGGGACGTGAAGAAAGCGAGGTGTATGTCGAGCATGGCGACCATACTCATAGCCTTGAACATTGGATCTAATGCTAGGGATAGGGACGCTATAACTCCCCAGAATGGGTTAAGCATCCTATTACCGGCTAAATAGACGATTATTATCATGAAAAAAGCTTCAATAAGCCCAGGTATCCTCCAACTGATTGGCTTATCCCCCAGTAGGATCATCGACAGCATCATCAGGTACTTACCTAGGGGGGGATGCTCCAGATTCAAGTAATCATATATGCCGCTTTTGGAAGGGTATTCGAAACCTGTCCTAATTTTCTCCACATCATCACAGTATTTAAGCCTCGATATATTAGACTGGGGTACTTTGACCCATAGAACAGGGATCTTATCTCCGGTAGTTGTGTAGTTGGATCTCACAATGCTCCCTCCTAGGGAGCTGAGACACTCACCTATCTCGCTCAGGTTACTCTTGAGATACTCCTTGGATGGAAAGACCAAAGTTGCATATGCATACCCATCCCTCACATATCTAACGTTGTAATTGAAGAGTTCACTGAGGAGGTTTCTCGAAGCTGTTGCATACCACACCTCATCGCTTATGTAGTAATCATCTCCTCTATATTTCCCCGAAGATATGTCTAGGTAAGCATTTATGAAGAAGCCTGTAGCTATGAGGAGAGCGAGGATTAGACCTAAGAGGAAGGATTTTTCCATTTTACCACCATACTATCTTTCTACTTAAGGCATAATTCACTAAAAAGCCAATTAATATCCCAATGAACTGAGATGTAAGGGATTCTAATCCAATGATCCTGAAGAGAGCCACTGAAACGGCATATTGCACTATTATGCCAGATGCATTTGCGAGGTGATATCTAAAGATGCTTCCCGCGATTCCTGCTTTCCTCTTCCTTCTGAATGTCCATAGATCATTGAGGAAGAAGTTGCTCAGGACAGATATTTCTATGGCCAAAGCGGAAGCTATCTCATGGGCTATGCCTAGGGCATAGTGGAGGAACCACAGGACCCCTAAGTTGACTAAGGTACCAAAGGCTCCCACTAAAGCGAACCTAATTATAGGAGATGAGAGATCGAGAACATGAAGCACGTAGCTCACGATAACTTTGGCCCCAAGTTTTGATGAACCACTCCTCCTGAGCCCAAACGTGTAAGGAACCTCGCATACCCTATCATATTTCCCTTTAACTAGGATCTCCATGAGTATCTTGAACCCCCGGGGGTTCAACTCAACGCCGTCCAAGATCCCCCTTCTGAACATGAAGTAGCCTGATGCAGGGTCCTTAACCCTTCTAACTCTTGGAAGTAGGATCCAAGCTAGAACTATGGAACCTCTGGAGATCAGTTTCCTCAACGGGCTCCAATTCTCTACGGATCCTCCCTCGATATACCTAGATGCTATGGCTATATCGCATCCTTTCTCTATCCTCTCATACAGAGCTGATAGTACCTCTGGAGGGTGTTGGAGGTCCGCGTCCATGACAGCTATGATATCTCCTCTAGCTGCATTCATACCGTCCATGACAGCCGAAGATAGACCTAGCCTCTTCGGTCTGACGATAATCTTCACGGGATAGCTCGAGGATAGCTCCCTCGCCTTGTCGGCAGTTCCATCAGGTGAGTTATCATCTACCAATACTATCTCATAGCTTAATCCTCGGAGAGACCTTTCTATCCTGCTAAATAACTCTTCTAGATTATCCCTCTCATTGTAGGTCGGTATTATGATACTGATCACCTGATGGAACCTCCACAGTCGACTCGGACTTCAAAGAAAGTAAAAAATTACCCCCTAGGAAATCTTCCAATATCTGGACAATATCTCCTTGGCATCATCTACCACAAGCCTCGATCTTCTAATAACGTTCTCATCCTCTACAGGAGCCTTTCCTTCGATGTCCAGTGGATTGTAATCTATCTCGAGATCAGAACATCCTCTGAGAATAGATAGCCATCCCCAGTTTCTTACCTCAGGATGGTAGCCGCTTATCAAGAGTTCAGCTTTGAATCTAGCCTTCAGCTCAAATATCCATTTTCCTATGCTCCAAAGCCCACTCAATGTCTGGCCAAGCTGAGTAAGAGGGTCCAAAAAATGGGGATCGCTACCTCCGTGGGCTATCAATAGGTCTGGGCTAAACGACTCTATGATAGGCTTTACTACCTCTTCAAAGGCCATTTGATAGGATTTAGGTCCAGCTCCAAGTGGAAGTGGTATATTTACTGTAAATCCTTCCCCCTTGCCCTTTCCGACCTGTCTCACGAATCCTACCCCTGGATATATCGTGGTCGGATCTTGGTGAATGCTTATGTAAAGAACTGAATCATCTTCATAGAATATATCCATGGTACCGTTGCCATGATGAGCATCGTGATCGAAGATGGCTACTGACTCAACTTTTCCCCTCCTCTGAGCCCATCTCGCAGCCACAGCGATATCGTTGATGAGGCAAAAACCTCCCCCATAATTTATACCAGCATGATGAGCGCCACCGAATCCAAAAGCAAGCCCCTCCTCAAGAGCGACTCTGACAACTGATAGGGACGAATGTACCAAGCTCATGGCCGCTTCCCACATACCCCTAAATACCGGTGTGTCCATGGAAATCATTCCATAGCCCATATTGCTCTTTCTTTTGATGAAATTGAGGTACTCCGAACTGTGGACGGCCAGAAGGTCCTCTAAACTAGGTGGATCTCCTAAGTGACCGACTATCTCAAAGGGTTCCTCTCTTCTTCGAATGAATTCAATGAATAGTGGAAAGCGATCACCGCGAAACGGGTGACCGGGACCGAAATCATAGGTAGATATGGAAGGATCATATATCAGCTTCATCGCGCTAGATTGAAGGGCTTAACTTAATTCTTAGCGGTAGGAATATAAGGTAAGGCTGAGCCCTCCCCACGAGAGATGAAGCTGGCGAACTGGAGAGAAATAAGCTCTGCTATCGATAAGGCTAATCTGATACTGGAGGTAGTTGATGCCAGAGATCCTTGGACCACTAGGAGTAGGAAGTTAGAAGGGATAGCTGCGAGGAAGGGCAAGAAGTTACTACTAGTAATAAATAAATCAGACCTAGTTCCCAAGCAGATTTTGAATCAATGGATCGATGTATTTGGAAGAGAAGGAATTAAAGCAACCTACGTAAGTGCTAGGGAGAGATTAGGCACGTTAAAACTGAGAAAATTCATAAAAAGGGAAGCACCTCAACTTCCAGCGAAAGTACTGATAGCAGGATTCCCTAAGGTGGGGAAGAGCTCGATAATTAATGTCCTTAAAGGTCACAGCTCTGCCTCAACCAGCTCAGTGCCGGGAAGCCCTGGGTACACCAAGCACTTTCAGCTTTACAAGATAGATAGGAATCTCTACATAATAGATTCCCCTGGCATATTACCTGTGGAGGGAGGGCCACTTGAGATGGCATTACGTGGATATCCTCCCGAGGATCTAAAGGATCCAGTGGAAGTAGCTTTGGCTCTCCTGCAAAGGATCTCCATCTCCAACCCTAAATTGATCAAGAAAGTCTACGGGATAGAGGAAGGAGAGCCCATCAAGATATTAGAAAGCCTCGCATTAAGGAGGGGCTGGAAGTTCAAGGACGGAGAACCCAACTTAAGCGAAGCAGCTAGGCAAATAATAAGGGATTATCATAGGTACAAGCTGGTCTTCTACGTGACACCTAAGGATCTAGGCTTGCTTACTTGAATTGAAGCTCAATTACCTTTCCTAGGCTCCTCAGCCCGTTCCTCAGATGACTTAGATCCTTCACTAAGAAGAGATGGGTGAGATCCTCTCTCCTGTCTGAACAGCCGAACCCAGCTATTATTGGATTTCCTTCGTTCATCATGAATGAAGAGAGGGTTGCCTCATCCCATCCTATTAGAGCAAACGCTCCCACAATCTCAATGCCCTCGCTCTCTGTGAGGTAGTCTATATGCCATCTCCTCACCTTGCCTCTCCTTATATGCCTACCTAATCTAGCGCCTAAACCTCCAGGTCCCTTTGCTGAGCCTACGTAGGCTATTAAGCCCTCAGGTATGGCCACCCTGCCCAAACTACCGACATTCAGGACTACGCCCTTTGATCTCATGACGAGGAGATAGGCACCTTTCATTCCCCAGATGTCAGTAAGTCCCTCAAGCTTCTCAGTACGTACTTTGGGCGTGGTCTTACCCTCCCCAATTCCTTTGTAGCTCCCGTTAAAACGAGAGCTGAATCCATGCCAGCCCTCAATGCGCCTAAGATATCCGTCTCCACTCTATCGCCTATTACTAGGGGTTTTTCTGCACCAACTTGGCTAGAGGCCCTCAAGAACATTATCGGATTTGGTTTTCCAACAACTATATCAGGAGGTCGCCCACAAGCCCCTGATATTGCTGAAACCATGGAACCAGCTCCAGGTATCGGTCCTTCTGGGGTTGGGAAGGTTCTATCTTCGTTGGTAGCTAAAAATAGCCTTCCAGCTAAAATATTCCTCAAGGCGACTGTAAGCTTCTGATAATCGAAGTTCCTATCCATTCCGACGCATACTTCTCCCTCCTCTTTCACGGATATACCTCTCTCCTCCAACTCCATAGTGAGCCCTCTCTCCCCCACAACGAAGCAGCTCTCAATGCTCATAGCTGAGGAGAGATCAGCTAGTGTACTCGCACTAGTTATGATATGGTCTTGCCCGGCCCATTTCACTCCAATATCCCTGAGAGCCTCTGCTACCTCTCTTCTATGCCTAGTTGAGTTATTTGTAACGAACCTAATCTCTATCTCACCGTAAATTTCATTCAATGTCTCTACAGCTCCTTTTATCGGCTTATTTTCGAGCCAAACGACCCCGTCTAGGTCTATGAGAAGGAGATCATAGTCTTCTAATCTAAGTTCTGACATTCAAAACACCCAATTTGGAGAGGCATAGGTCGCAGGGTTTCCAGTCCTTCCTATCTACATCCCAGATGGACAAGCTAAACCTCATGACACAGCTAGGGGTTAAGCAATGTCTCAAACCTAGGAGATGACCTAGCTCGTGGCTCGCCTCCTTCAATGCCCTCAAGAGGAAGAGTGATCTATCTTCTTTCTCTCCGTAGAACTCTGGTCTGAGCCTAGCTAGGTAAACAGCTCCAAATCTTCCTCCCAGCTCAGCTTGGCCGAAGACGAAATTCATTCCCGGGGCATAGGCATCGTCATCTACGATCACGAGGACCTTCTCGTCGGACGCCCATCTATCTTTACTCCTCAAATAAATTAAGAAATCCTCACTCCTAAGCTGGGAACTCCCAAGATCGTATAATGAAGGAGGTATCCCTACACTATCGAAATCTATCCTGATCTCAACAGGGAAGGCTTCAGGCAGCCTCTCTGCTAAAAACTCCAAGATCCAGTGGTAAACAAACCCAGCTGGAACTAGGACTAGTTTAGCTACAGACATTCTTTTCACCTATGCTGATTGACGTGAATATATTAAAGCATCCCCTTAACTACCTTAAGGAAGTAGGGATCGCTCTCATGGACAATTCTCCTTACCTTAATTCTTCTGCCTTTCAAGGTTATCTCATAGTCGGCTAGAGCATACACCCCCCTCGGAGAAATCCAATTGCCCTTATGGTAGGAAAGAGGAGCCTTTACCTCTGCATGATAACCCTCCTCGGAATAGAACTGATCTGGCCATTTCTGATCTGTCTTAAGGTGAACCAGCTTCAATCCTGGAGCCCATGCTACATCACTAATGCTCTTCGCCTCCTTCACCTTAAACATACTGCCCCCTTGGTGGTTATCCTTCCTGCTTAAAAAGGAGAGGAGGATCTTGTGTTCCCCGCTTAATACCTCAGTAATAGAGATCATAACTAACCTCGTACATGGGCTTCGGTCTAAATCTCCTCATGAGTCCCCATATAAGTCCAACAATAAAACCTCCCGCATGGGCCCATATGTCTACATTAGCTGAGAATCCTCCAAATATGACGAATAATGCTATGAATATCGTAGATGTACTCAGTTTCCCCGTCATTCTATACTCCATGGCTACCATGTATCCAAGTAAGCCCATTATCGCTCCAGATGCGCCAACACCCACGGCTCTCATATCTAGGAAAGCTGATAGGATGTTACCTACTATACCTGATGCAAAATACATGAGGAGATACTTCCACTTCCCCACCGATAGCTCCACTACCTTCCCTAAAATGTAGAGGGCATACATGTTGAGACCTATATGGAGGATATTCGCATGCAGGAACATTGATGTAATTAGGGTCTCATATCTCCCAGTCAGGAGATAGATACCGGAGCTACCGTATCGATAGAGGATCCCCACATCCGCTTCAAATAGCCTAGGAGCTGTCATGACATATGTGCCTATGTTAGCTGAAAGCAGCAGGTTGGTAGCATCTGGGATATCTGAGTACGTCTTCATTAAGACAAGGAGAAAGAGGCCTACACCTAGCCCCAACAGGACGTTCATGAGAGTTATCATGGCACTCACCGTATCATGTACCTAATCATCTCGGCTGCGGCCGAAGCGCTTGCAACAATATCTTCGGTAGCTAATTTAAGAATTTTTACAATGGGAAGGGCTGAGAGGGGGGCAGTTTGCTTATCGACCTTAAATTCCCTCTCTATGAGATATTCCTCCTCCTTTAGTGTGGAAAATATCTCATCGATCTTACTCGGCGGAAGCGAATCTAGATATCTTCTTATACCTCTTCCCAAGATTATCTCTCTCCTGTTAGCCTTCCACCATACCGATTCATATTTTCTGAAGGCTCTTTCAATGTTTTCGCTTTCATTTATGGATTTTGCTAAGATACGAGCTGCTCTAGACGCTAGAAGAACTCCTCCCCTACTTATCGGCTTTATCTGACCAGCAGCATCTCCTATCAACGCCACTCTCCCCCTATGAAATCTCTTCCTAGTTCTAGCAGGTAATAGCCCTCCTTCATATCCCCTCGCGGGTTCATCGCTGATGTAGTAGGTCCATGAGAGCAGATCATCATTAGGAGATCCGAGGGCACCTACCTTCCTTCCACCTTTCCACGGTTGAAGCCAAGTAAACTTACTACCTCTAACAACTCTCACTATATATCCCTCCTCGGACTTACCTCCCAATATCCTCTGGATTCCCAATTCAAACGGTAACCTATCGAAGTTCACAATTTCAGCTACTCTGGAGAGAACACCATCTGCTCCTATCAGGGCCTCGAAATGGATTACATTACTTCCAACTTTCGCTTCCCCGCTGGATGATAGCCCTTTAAAGGTAGAAGAGAGCATCCCCTTCGCACCTTCAGATGTGGCTAAATCCCAGAGATCCCTATCCATTAATTCCCTGTCTACCACCTTGGCAAGGGGCTTTCTTATTTCTAAGGAAATACCTCTTGGAGATATGAACCTCGCCCAATTAATTTCAGATAAAACCCAGCTTTCATCAAAGTAAACAAGCTCTCTGATTGCTTCTAAACCTAGGATTCCAGAACAATGGTGTGGATATCCTATCCTCGGCTTCTTTTCTACTATTGTAACATCAAAACCTGACTTAGCGAGGAGATAGGCCAGAGAAGAACCGGATACTCCCCCACCCACGACTAAGAAATCAGTTTTCAACTCTTTCAACACCAGGGATCTCTATCTTTCCCTCTGATACGAGTTTCCCATTAATTATCAATGCGGGCACCCTTCTTATCCCGAACTCCAGTACATACTCCTGCCCCTCTGGCTCTAGAACTGATACTTCCCTGAAATTGAAACCAGACTCCTTAGCCCATCTCCTGACGAATACGGCAGAATCTAATGATGATTTACATATGGGGGAAACTAGTATTATTACCTCTTTCTTCTCTCCTTTCTCTTCATCCTTGATAGCCAATTTCTATCCACCAACCTATACGTGTAAGGCTTTCTGCTATCGTTCCTTGCTACAAATCCCTCAGCTATTAAATCCTTCAGGTAACGCCTCACCGTCACCTCCGCGAGCTCAAGCCTAGATGCTATCTCGACAGGTTTAAGGGGCTTTCCAGCCTCTTCTAGTACCTGAAGCACCCTATACTTCCCACTGACCTGAGGAGTTACTGCTTTCTTCAGTGAGGCAATCTCTTCCTTGTATAGGTCTCTCTCAGCCCTAGCTTTAGCTATATCGTACATTAGCTTGGAGAGGAAGTTCCTCACCTCCTCAATGGTGCCATCAGCTACATCGTTGCCCTTAGGCATCCACTTGAGGTAGCTAGATAGAGTTTCCCCGGTCTTATTTATTATTGTAGAGAAAAGAGCTTCCATGAGATCCTTTACAGCTTGGGTGATGACAGCTATCTCCCTTTCTTCCAATTCCCTTACTTCCTTTGACCTTATCAAAAAAGAAAGATCCTGCTGAAATTGTGAGGCAAACTGTTCCTTCTTTATCCTGAAAAGGTCAGTGAGGCTGTTAGTAAGGAGCATTGGGATGTGGTTTATCGCCTCCATGCTCTTCTTATATGATGTCAGGAGATCGAATACAGGACCTTCATCTAATGGATATATCTTAGATAAATATTTTAAATGCTCCTCGATTTTCTTATTTAACTGATCCTCATAATCGTTAAAAGTGACACTTTTATTTCCTAGCAAATCTCCGTCCAATAGCAATCCCCCATTTCAAGGGCAGGATGGAACTAAAAACCTACATTTTAAAAATTTACTTAATGTCCGTCGGTTTTATCAAGAAATCCACTCTTATCTTATAAATTCGTGGGGAATAGCTTGATACTACTCTGAATCCGATGGAAGTGGCTTCCCACCCCATCCTCATGGCTTCGGCTTTAAACATGTCCTCGGCCCTTCTAAAGGCATCGTCGCCTCCCCAATAGTAGAAATGGATGATCCCTCCGTTTCTCTTCAGGGCTCTGATTGCATATGGGATGAAGAGGTAAGCCCCCTTCGGAAGGGGCATCACCACCCTATCAAAGAGCCCGTATAGAGCAGGAGTCACGAAAGCTACATCTCCCTCTATTGGAAATACCTTATGGCCGATCTTATTAAGGAGCACATTTTCTTGAAAATATCTTGCGGCTATAGGGTTTAATTCTATTCCCAGCACCTCCACTTCCTTAGCTTTGGCCATAGCAATAGCATAGGGTCCAACTCCAGCGAACATCACTAAAATTAATTCCCCATCTCTGACCTGCTTAGCTAAGAGTCGCCTCTCGGTTGCCTCTCTCGGTGAGAAATACACGTATCTGGGATCTAGCTTCAGTCTGTAACCATATTCTTTGTGTATAACTTCCGTATCTTCAGATCCCGCTATGAGTCGAAGGGGCCTAACCCTGAATTCCCCTTCCCTAGCTCCAACCTTCTGTAGAACGGATTTTACGTGGGAATGCCTTCTCATTATGTCTCTCGCAACCTCTAGGGGAGATAGGCCTTCTGGCACCTCAACTACAGCTACTGCGCCTGTTTCCCTCGATCCTATGAGATCATATGGGATCCTCCTAAATCCTCTATTACCCAAGCCCATACACCCTAATGGCATTATGTGTTGTTATCCTCGCCAATTCCTCTACATTGTATCCCTTCATCTCCGCTATGAATTTGGCTGATATCTTTATGTTGGCAGGCTCATTTCTCTGCTTAGGATCAGGGGCCAAGACAGGAGAGTCCGATTCTAGAACCATATTATCCAGTGGAGTTGCCTCAGCGACCTTTTGAACGTTTTTAGATCTAATCACATTTGTTGGGATACTTACGATCCACCCCTTACTTACTGCAAATTCAACATCCTCTTTCCTCCCTCCAAATGCATGAAGTACCACTCTAGTAACCTCTTCTTCATCAAGCAATCTGAGCACGGGCCTCTGTGCCCATAAGCTATGAACGACGAGGGGCTTATCTATCTCCTTAGCCAACTTTATGAACCTTCTGAATACCTCCTTTTGCTTTTCCTTAGGGGGACCTGTTCTTGCAACCCTGTAATCCAAGCCAACTTCGCCAACAGCAACTATATCATCGCTATACTCTTCAATGAGCTTTAAAGTATCCTCTACCTTCCTTTCATCGCCATACTCAGCTACATCTAAACCAATCGATATATTAACGAACCTGTTTCTCCTGAACAACTTTAGGGCCTTGATCGAGTCCTCTGGGTATATGGGAGAAGTCACAACCCCTATTACCCCGCTCATAACTGCTCTCTCAATTACTTCATCTCTATCGGAATCAAAGGCATCATCCTCCAAGTGACAGTGAGAGTCGAACAGTTCCATCTAGAGAACCTCCCTATTCAGCCTCTCCTTCAATCTGCAGAAGGCGCATATCCTCCCTGATGTCGGATAGCCGCACCTCTCGCATAAATTTATTTTCCTAGGTGGTGGCTCGGACATCTTAGCAAGCTTTCTTAGGGAGCTAACGAAATTTACTAGAGAGGAAGGCCACTGCCTTCTTATCTGATAGAGTAGGGGTTTTATCACCGCTTGTTTGTCCTTACCCTCGTAGGGGCATTTGGTCGAACACGTACGTAATCCCTTGACCCTGACGTAGTTTAAAGAATCGGCATCACTGACCCAAAAGAGAGGTTTTACCTTTCCAGCCATCTTGTATTTAGGGAGAGGAGGAGTTACAGAATCATATTGGTAGAAAAGATAGTTTAAAGAGTGATTTATCAGGTTATTGAGGCCGAAGTAGGCCATATCATCGAGGTTATGTCCCGTGGCAACGTAATCGTATCCCCTCTCTATGGCATATCTGTTAAGCAAGTACCTGTTCACCACGCCGCATACCAAGCAGGCAGCTCTTGGATCGTTAGGAACGTTGATACCCCATTCCCTCACATCTATTATGTAGCTTTCTAGTTCTAGTTCATCAACTAGGGATTTAAAGACCTCTAGGCAGTCAGGAGCCATTCCTGTATAAACAATAGCTGCTCCAAGCTTTAGATCGTATTTCTCAGCTAATAGACCAGAAGAGTGAAGGGCGGCTATGGAATCTTTTCCTCCTGAGACGCCGAATAATATAGAGCTTCCCCTCTTGACCTTCCTGAGGACGCGATCTACCCTCTTCAAGAAGTACCTCTCAAAGTGATCTTCGCATACCCAATAGCCCAGGTTCTCAACAAATATGGTACCCTCTCGCCGACAGTAATGACATTTCATCATCTAACATCAAACAAACTATTTATATAACCTCCTCTAATTTAAAGAAAGGAAGGTCAAGGGGCCGTGGCCCAGTCTGGCTCTCTCCCTGTGATTGGGGAGGATGCCCTGGAAAGGCAGGGCGGCGGGCTCCAGTCATTGGAGCAATGAGGGGGAGACCCGTAGGGCGTGGGTTCAAATCCCACCGGCCCCACCACCTTCCATTAGGGGGCGTGGTCCCAACGAATATTGCTGCTGTTAGGTCATCGGACAAGAGCGTGAGAAATGCTGTCAAATACACATTGGATTCACTGGGTCTCTTCTGGGAGGAGGTCGAGGAGCCCGATCCCTTGAGGCACTCCGTCGCGATATTCCCTGAAGCAGCGGAGTTTGTGCCGATCGTAATCCCCTCCATATTCATCGGAGAAACTGCCATTTCCTATTATGGCGGAGAGAAGAAGGAAGTGGAGAACTCTCCACCGGAGCCAGCTGGGTTCCTCAATGTGAATAATGTAAGGATTCCCTATTTTGGAGTTAAGTACGAGCCTAGTGGGGATAGAATCTTGAGACAGGCCCCCCTCTATGCTAAGGATAATAACTTGCTTCTGGGTTATGATCTCTTCAGGAACATTAGCTATTTTCTCAAAGGAGGAGAATCTTCATTAAATATTAGGAGGATAAAATCCAGCGATAAGAGGTTTGATCCAAAGGTCCTAGAGGAGATAAGAGGAACGCCTCCCTCAATACCTATTGTAGACGTTCATGCCAGATTCCTCCTTTCATCGATACTCCTCCTTCATAAGAGGGAGGGTTTTCCCCTGATTATGAAGAAAGTCCCTCCTTCCGGTTATAACGGAGCTTTATCGGTATCTGTACCTGTATTCAGGACTGGAAGATCTAGATTTAGATTTAACCCATTTAGAAAGCCGGAATCTTGGATAGAGAGCCTCGCTAGGCATGCAGACCCTCTATCCTTCTTCGTGGGTAGGGGAGATGACTATACCCCTTCCAAGGTGAGGGACCTGCTCCTCTCATTGGAGGAAAACGGGCATGAAGTTGGCCTTCTCGCTTCCCTTAGAGCCTCTATAGATCACATGGTCATATCAGAGGAATATGAGGAGCTTACAAGTATTATAAAGAGGGGAAACGTAGGGATAAGGTTCAAGGGCATAATTTCAACTTTGGTAGATGCGTGGAAGTCAGCAGCTTATGTTAGATCCAGTTATGTACTAGCTGGCGAGCTATCTAGAGGAATAGGCTTTTCACTGGGGATAAGCTATCCATTCAAGCCTAACGACTTGGTGTGGAATATACCTGTAGTTGCTAGGGTTTCAACGACCGATTCCGCAAGGAGAGTGGCGGATCTAGTAGCTAGGTGGGAGTGCGTAGTGGATGTGGATGCCTTAAATGACTTATCCGCTATTTCCTTGATTAGGAACGCCCAGGAGAGGGGCATATGGGTTACCACGCCTACTGAGATAATAGAGAGGTTCAGATCTGTGTCTGAGATTAAGGGCTTGTTCAGATACGATAGAAGGTACCTAGAAGGCAAGATGACATCCTATTCTGATGTGGAGGATCTACAACTCAGGATAATAAGTCCAGAGGGCAAGGATATACTCCTAAAGGTAGATCTAAAAGGGAATAGGCCCAAAGAGATTAATGTCCCTGTATAGCCTCCTTGGAATACTTGTGAGCTAATATTAGGGGTAGGGGCTGTCTACCCTTCCTCCAAAACTTCAGTGCAATTTTCTTGCTGCTTCTCACATCGGTCAGATATCCTGGAGATATATAGCCCTTATTCACCAACGTACCGACCTCTTCCCCATCCAAGAGGATGAGATCTCCCTTGACCTCGCCAACGAGCTTAGACTTCGCTACCCCTATGGAGGGCCTGTTTAGGAGGAGTCCTAGGTGAGATGCCTCGCCAAATCTCCTTGGATGGGCAAGTCCATGGCCGTCCACAAAGATTACATCGAAATCACATGACTTAGAGGATGGGTACATACCTCTGAGTTCTCTGAACGCTAGGTAGGTCGGCACGTATGGTACCTGTGGGATGAACCTCTCATGCCTCACCTCCAAGATCTCCAACTCGCTGCTCAAGCTCACGCAGGTACCCGCCGCATAGTCTTTCCCGTAACTCACATCTACACCAGCAGCCACTTCTGCATCTTCAAGTGGGATTAAACTCAATTTATCGGCGAGATAGAGCTGATCTCTAGCCATTATCTTGAAGATGGGCCATACACGAATTTCCGAATGAAAATTCCCGCTTAAAAGATCATCTAGTCCTCCTTCCTCCCTTATCCTCTCAATAGCTCCTGGTAGAGGCTTGCCTTCCGATGAGACCACCCTCCACCAAGGAATTTCAGGCATCTCACTAGCTATTTTCAGGCATTCATTTCTTACTGCCAGCGAAGCCCTAACATCTCCCATCGCTTCAGCTATTATCTTAAAAGTAGTTACCTTACCAGCCGGTATGTCCCTCAAGGCCTCAGCTAGGATCTCCTGAAACTTGGATCGGGGCAACTCACCACCGTTTTAAATAAGGAGCATATCAATAAAGGGATGACCAAAGATCCCTTAGGCTCTTTCAAGTATGGGTTTGCTCACGAGGTTAATAGAGTCCTCTCTCAACTCGGATCTTCCCTTGAATTCAATCCACTCCAAGTAGCTAGATCGCCCAAGGACAAGAAAGCCTTTGGACTCCCTGTAGGGTTCAAAGCCGCAAAAGAGCTTAAAAAGAGACCAGAAGAAGCTGCTGAGTTAGTAGCCGAATCTTTAAACCTTAATAAAATCCCTTACGCCTCTAAACTTGTTATAATGGGAGGATACCTCAATGTACTGATAGATAGGGACTCTCTGTTCAAAGATGTCCTGAATCTGGCGGGAAGGGAGGAGCTAGGAAAGGGGGATAAGAAGGGCGCTACAATAATGGTGGAGCATACAAGCGTTAATCCGGTTCATCCCTTACACGTTGGCAGTGGCAGAAATGCAATAATAGGGGACTCTTTCGCGAGAATCATAGCCTATCTAGGCTGGAATGTTAGGAGGCACTACCTAGTGAATGACTGTAATCTACAAGTCGCGATATTGGCCGCTGGGAGATCCAAGGTAAAAGATTTGAAACCTAAAGGGAAGAGGGATCATTGGTATGGGCTTATATATGCTATGGCCAATGCCGCCTTGGAGATATGGAAGATAAAGGAGGGAAAAACCGAAGAGGGGGAATCCTTAAGCGAGTGGGAGGAAACAATTGAAAGGGTTAGGTCCCAAGATCCTCAAATCGCTGAAGGGATAAGGGAGATAACGGAAGATTATGTGATGAATCTCCTCAAGAGATATCAAAGGGGGGATGAGGAAGCTAAGCTCCTGTTCAGGGAGGTATCGGAGTCCGTACTTGACGGATTCATTGAGACCTTGGGAAGAATGGGTATAAAGTATGACCAGTTCGACTGGGAGAGCGAACTGATATGGAAGAGCTGGGTATCAAAGGCCATTGAGAAACTTAGGAAATCCGGTTACTTGGGAATGGATGGAAATGCTATATACGTAGATCTCGATAGGGCGATAAGGGAGAGAGAGGATATAAGAAGGATATTTGGGATGACAGAGGAACACCTGAATTCTCTAATATCTCAGGGTAAGCTCAGCGAGATAGTCCCCCCTAGATTCTATCTAACTAGATCAGATGGAACTTGGCTTTACACGGGTACAGATGTGGCGTACTCCCTCTACAAGATAGAGACGACCGATGCTGAGAGATGTTATAACGTTATAGCGACAGAGCAGACCCTTGAACAGAGAGAAGTCAGGGCAAGTTTAGCCTTAATGGGGTATGACCCAGATTTCCTAATACATCTAGCATATGAGATGGTGAACCTCATAGGAATAAGGATGTCCGGGAGGAGAGCTGTCTATATAACTCTTGACGATCTCTTGGATGAAGCTAAAAGGAAGGTTATCGATATATTGGCTAAAAGAGGGATAAAGGAGAGGGAAGAAATGGAGGAGATAGCTGAGAAGGTGGCCATTGGCGCCTTGAAATACGCTTTGATAAATGTATCTCCAATGAAGGTGGTTCAGTTCAGATGGGAGAGGGTCCTAGATTTCGAGACAAATAGCGGACCCTTTGTTCAATACTCTTACACTAGAGCCTATAATATATTGAAGAAAGCCGATCGTATTCCCAAATCTTTCGATCCATCTAAATTGAATTCAGATCTGGAGGTAGAGCTTGTATACATGCTTGCTAGGTTTCCAGAGAGGGTTCAGAGTTCATATTCCCTTCTCAGACCGGATCTAATATCCCAGTATGCGAACGACCTAGCTTCTCTATTCAACAAATTCTATGAGGAACATCCGGTCCTCACCGCTCCTGAAGGTGTTAGAGAAGCAAGAATAAAACTGGTTCAAGGGGTTAAAGGTGTTCTAGGTAAGGCCCTAGATCTAATAGGGGTTCCTAGACTGGAGCGCATGTAGCAAGCTATCCTCTGG
>JAOZGJ010000045.1 GCA_027491785.1 Thermoproteota archaeon
GGGGAAGTCTCCATCCCTAACTAACACATCGAAATCTCCTCCTTTTGAGATTATATCTCTCATAAGTTTCAATTCTTCTCTCTTAGCTATAACCGAAGAAAGAGAGGAATAAGACGCTTCTTCTTCGTCGCTAAACTCTCCTCTAATAGGCTTAAGTCTGAATATTGGTCTACCCGACTTGGGATATGTTACAGCAGCAAGGAGGATGAATCCAGCCCTTAGCCCCCTAAGAGATAAGGTTGGTGAGAAAGTAGAATCTATGGCCACCACATCATACTCCTTGGATGGATCGCCCATCTTCGAAACGTTATCTCTCACAAACCTCCTTAGCCTATCATATACCGGGACTAAGTACTCCCAAGCCCTTCTCATATGGTTTACAATTCTCCTTGCTCTATTTAGAGCGACAGAATAGACATCAGGATCCAATAACTCTTCCCATTCTTCTTCGCTCATAAGGCATCACTCAAAGGTGTGCATTAATATTGGCCTTCTAAAGGGAGAGAGAAGCCCTGTAACATAGAAGTCTCCCGTTCCTAATATACCAGTATCTATGTTCCCGAGATTAACTATTTTTCCTATATCTTCTAGATCGCTTGATGATTGAAGCGAGCTGAAGACTACGCTGTTTATGTTTGCTCTTATATTAGTGTCCAAGTCTGATACCCATCTCTGGCTCACAAGAATCAGACCGATACCCCACTTTCTTCCTCTCCTAGCTACATCAGATAAGGCTACCGTAGGAGGCTGTCCCTTAGCATATACCTGAGCCTCATCCACAACTATCGCGATATTCAGCTTATCCTCACTTCTCTCGGCCCTGTCCATTATTCCAGACACAACACCTCTCATTATTCCATACCTTATCGGTAAAGTCTCGGAGCTTATATCCAATACAGTTAGATTATCATCTAAGATATGGTTAATCAAACCATCTACATCGTACTTTCGGCCATTAAACGAGCCTAGAGATATCCCAGATTTTGCAAGCCTAAATAACGATTTAGCTATGGTATGCTCCTTTCTCTTGAGGTAGCCCATCACTATCCTCAATGTGGCTATGAAAGGCTCATTATCCCAACTAACGTCCATCGGACTTACTTCTCTCAATTTTAATATGGCTCTCATGTCAAATTCTCCGTTTCCGAAACCTAGAGATTCCATGAAGTGTCTAACCTTTCCTAAATCTCCTCCACTGTATAAGTAGGCGTATAGCGATACCTCTACGTCATCCAGATAATCTTTTCCGAGGACTTTATTGGCCATGACCTCAGCTAGCGAAAGTATGTCAGGGAACACCTCACTATCTGCTATCACATAATCCTTGAAATAAGGAGAGTAGTCCACTCCTGTATGATCAAAGACTACTACCCTCTTACCCATCCTAATAAGCTCCTTTACCAATAGCCTGACCAAATGAGACTTACCTGAACCAGTTGACCCAACCACCGCTACATGGTAGTCTATCGCTTCAGGATTCAAAGGAAGGGGCCACTTGGATGAAGGATGCTCTCCTAAGAATATTGGATTATCTATAAACGCCAGCTTCTCAAGGTCTCCTCTCTCAACCTTATATACGGAGGTTCCAGTTGGTATGGCTGAAAGTATTCGGGGATCAAACTTACCTTGATCAACTGATCCGTACAGCTCTACACTGGCGTTTTGATACTCATAAGCCCTAACAGCTTCCACATTGGCAGGAGTGAAAGGAGAATAAGGTGACATTGTCGGATTGGCATAAGAGACCCCTCTTATGACACCTAAAAGCCTATCTCCTACCATTACTAAATCGTCTATAAGAGCTTCATCCTCTAGTCTAACTGTGATCCACTTAGTGGACGTCCTCCCAACGACGAACCCGATGCTCCTCATTTAGAGGTCCCTCTATTATAGGGATTAAAAAGGTATCCCCCGTTAACTTAACTGAGACACCTGCCTGAGTACCCCTCACTCTCCTAATAAGCAATATAATACATATTTATGAATGAGGAATATTATTGGAAGACGGTGTGTCTATGGACATCGAAAAGGAATTGCGAGAAAACAGGACGCGCATAGATTCTATAATAGAGAGCAGGTTTCCCAAAAATATAGATCTTGAATATCTTAAATGGCTTGCCGGAAACTCACCTTATCTATATGATCCTGAAGTTATCCAAAAGACCGTGTTTGATCCCATGTGGGACTTGCTCTCGAGAGGAGGGAAGAGATGGAGGCCTTGGCTTTTCTTAATACTGGCGAATAACCTAGGAGTTGACTTGAATAGGTTTAAGGACCTAGTTACGATAGTAGAGCTTCTTCATAACGGCTCCTTAATAGCTGATGATATAGAAGACGGGGCTGATATGAGGAGAGGAGACAAAGCCATACATCTGAAATATGGACTGGATGTGGCTGTAAATCTATCCTCAGCCATGTATTTTATGCCACTTAGGATCTTAATGGAAATGGATGTGGACAAAGACATCTATAGAAGACTGGTCGAGGCCTATATAGAGGATATGATCCGCATACATTTGGGGCAGGCCACTGATATAGGATGGCATAGGGGGCTGAGGGATCCTGAAGACATAAAGGTGGAGCATTATCTACAGATGTGTGCTAATAAAACAGGCGTTCTTCCTAGGCTAGCAGCTAGATTTGCAGCAATACTTGCTCGATTGAGTCCAGAAGACGAGGTAAAAATAGGTAAATTTGCAGAATCTATAGGAATAGCTTTTCAGATACAGGACGATATAATTAATGTTATGGGAGCCGAAAAACTTGGAAAAAGCTTTGGAGAAGATATAACTGAGGGAAAGATAACTTTAATGGTAATATATACCCTTTCGAGGGCAAATGAGGAGGATAAGAGGAGATTAAAGGAGATACTAGGGATGCACACAAGGGATAGGATGCTCATTGAAGAAGCCATCTCTATATTAAAGAAATACGGCTCAATTGAGTATGCAAAGGAGTTTGCTAGGAATATTATAAGGAGATCCTGGGAAGATGTAGAGGGGATATTACCAAATAATGAATATAAGGAGAAACTCAGGTCTTTGGCTAATTTCATGGTTGAAAGGGAGTTCTAGTAGTCTAAGGAGGGATTAATCCTTTTCTTGATGCGAACTCCAGTTTCCTAGTTTTTACCATGGAAGCAAGTATGATGAGAGCTGCAGATATTACATAAAGACCATTTAAACCTATGAGCTCTGATGTAAATCCTCCAAGTAGGGCTCCAATAGACCAGCCCAGTGATCTAATGAAGTTCACTCGGCCTAGGTACTCAAGAGAAACCTTAAGGCCTCTTCTAGATATAGAGACCAGTATAAATGACCAAGTGGCTCCATCTAGGATCATAAATGCTATGAAATATCCCAAAGGTGGAATCAGCTTCATGATCGCAATGGGTACGCTTAAGAGCATTAAGGACCTCGTCATGACCGAGTAATTCAGGTTCTTGATCTCCTCCCCTCTACCAGCTTTTGAATAAAATATACTGGAGGTTAAAGAACTTAGAGCAGATAGCATAAATATTTCAGAGTTGTTAAGCCCTAGGATCTTTTGTACACCAATTAGCTGCGGATAAGCAAGGCCGAGCCCAATGAAGACCAAGAAGATCTTAAGGCTGAATGGAGCCCCCCTCCTCGGGATACCAAGGAGTAGGTAAGACGGCCTTTGAAAGAGCGTTCCTCTGGTAGCTCTCGACATTTTGGCTAGAGTCCACTCTAAAGCCTCCTCTTCCGCTCTATGGACGGCTTCTAGCCCCTCTTCTATTATAGGGA